>NZ_JAYSBG010000315.1:0-4104 GCF_041915505.1 Rhodoblastus sp.
GCGAAACGGCTTTCGCGATAATAATTCCGCTGCGACGTCACCAGCGATTGGTAGGCGCTCAGCGAGGAGATGAAAACCGCGACGCCCGAGGCCAGGACGAGCGCGATCGTGATCGCCTGTCCGGCCAAACGCCGCCAGTCGCGCAGGAGCTTGCGGTCGAGCGCCTTCACCAGCGGATGTCCTCCGGACGAGCCCGCTCGGAATGGCATTCGATCCGGGCGATCCTGCCATCGGCCATATACATCACGCGGTCGGCCATGGCGCCGATGGCGGCGTTGTGCGTGATCACGACTGTGGTCGTGCCGAAGCTGCGGTTGACCTCATCGAGCGCGGACAAAACGCCAATGCCCGTGCGGCAATCGAGGGCTCCGGTCGGCTCGTCGCAAAACAGCACGTCGGGACGCTTGGCTATGGCGCGGGCGATCGCCACCCTCTGCTGCTCGCCGCCGGACAATTGCGAGGGGAAATGGTCGAGCCTTGCGGAAAGGCCGACCCTGGCGAGCGCATCCTCGGGCCGCATCGGCTGCTCGGCGATCTCGGTGACAAGCTCGACATTTTCTCGCGCCGTCAGGCTGGGAATGAGGTTGTAGAACTGGAAGACAAAGCCGACATGCTCGCGCCGATAGCGCGTCAACTCTTCGTCGGACGCCTCGACGAGATTATGATCGCGCCACGCCGCGGCGCCGGACGACGCGCTGTCCAAGCCTCCCAGAATGTTGAGGAGAGTCGATTTACCGCTTCCCGAGGGCCCGAGGATGACGATGAACTCGCCTGCGTAGATATCCAGGTCGAGCCCCTGCAGCGCGGCGACGTCGACACTGCCGACGCGATAGGTTTTATTCAAATTTCGTGAGGAAAAAACGATTGGCGGCATGGCAAGCAGGCCCCTTGGCGTTTTGACTCAACATCATGACGCGCCGCCGCGCATTGACTTGCGGCATCCTCGGTAGAATTCCTATATAGCTTAAGTCTTGCCAGCGCGCCGCGACACCGTTGGGCTCTCGATTCATGGCGGCCTGCGCTTCCCCGATTAGGACTGAGGAAACAGGCGCTTGGTCCCAAAGGAGCCGGCGCCTTCAAACGAAATTTGATGCGACGAACGGTGACGAGGTTCGTACGAGGTCGCCGAGCAAACGGCTCAGTTGGCCGCGGAATTGCCAAAAATGTGATAGCCGCATCCGCTTTGCAGCCTTCCGCCGCCGTTCGGCCTACTGCCGCTTTCCGCCGATTTCGTTGAAAAAGTCGCGGCGTAAGCGATTTCGTGCTCCGCAAGGATCATTTTCTTTCGGTGATTGCTGCGCTTGGCCGCTCGATCTGGCGGCCTGTTGGCTGCTGTGGACGCGGCCTATGCCGCGATCGGCTCCATCTGCCCGCTCATCGGACGAAGTTTGGCCAGTCGTCTTAGATTTTGGGCTGTCGCCGCGAGAAGGAATTCATCTTTGGCTCCGCATGGGCCACGCAGCCGCAGACGGCTGAGCCGGAGGATGCGCTTGAGATGGGCGAACAGCATCTCGACCTTTTTCCGACGGCGGCAAGCGACCTCAAATTCAGGCGTGGCGGCAAGAGCTCGCGCTACATCGCGCGCGTCTTCATCGACGTTCCGAGGAATCTTGCGCAGCACGTCATTTGGACAGCACTGCGGTTTGAGTGCGCAGACCTCGCAATCCTTCTTGCTGGCGCGGTAGCGGGGTATACCGTCAGCGTCGACGCCGGTGCGCGGCGTGGCGTAGGTGCGTCGAAACTGAACCAGTTCCTTGCCGGCGGGACAGATGTAGTGGTCCGCATCTGGATCCCAAGTGAAGTCCGAGCGCGAGAACCTGCCGTCGATGCGTATGGATTTGTCGAAAACAGGAATATGCGGCGTGATCTCCTTCTGCTTAACGAGCCAAGCGAGATTTTTTGCTGATCCATAGGCGGTGTCAGCGGTCAGATAGCCGGGCTTCAAGCCGAACCGCTCTTCTGTGCGCTCCAGCATGGTTTGAGACGCGCCCACTTCAGCCTGGCGAACCGCACGCGTCGCCTCGACATCGACGATCACCCCGTGATCGGTGTCGATCAGATAATTCTCGGCATAGGCGAAGAACGCGTGGCCCTTCCTTTCCGCCGTCCACTGTGCCGCCGGATCGGACGGGGAAATGAACTTCGGCGTCGATGGAGAGGCCGCGCCAAAGGCCGCGTCATCGAGCGTCGCCAGATATTCACGGGCGGCGCGGCACGCTTCCTCGTTTAGCTCCGCCGCGTTCCAGTCTTCGCTGCGCAGCGACCGCCGCTTGTTGCAGTCAGCGGAGATCAAGCTCGCATCAACGGCGAACCCTTCGGCGTCGACCAGACCTTCCGCCAGACACCGTTCCACGATGTTTTCGAACAGATGGCGCAGAATGTCGCTCTCGCGAAAGCGCCCGCGCCGGTTCCTCGAGAAGGTCGAATGGTCAGGAATCTTGCCGTCCAGGCCGAGGCGACAGAACCAGCGGTAGGCGAGGTTGAGATGAACTTCCTCGCACAGGCGGCGTTCCGAACGAATGCCCATGCAATAGCCGACCAGCAACATGCGGATCATTAACTCGGGATCAATCGAGGGGCGGCCGGTGCTGCTGTAGAACGGCTGCAACGCGGCGCGGATGCGTTCAAGATCGAGATGCCGGTCAATGCCGCGCAGCTGGTGATCGGCGGGAACATGGTCATCAAGGCAGAAGTCGTAAAACAACCGAGCCGTTGCCGCCTGCACGCCCATCATCGCCGCATCTCCCGCAAATCAGCAGGAGAAGTGAATCACGCCACCCGCATCGCGGCAACGGTTGAGTTTTTCAACACAATCCGCGGATAGCGGACCAGGCGTTACCGGCTGCTTTATGGCCATTGACGGCCAATGCGGCGCGAACAGGCGCCGACGGCCGGGGCTGAGGCGCGGAGATGGAGATTGCTCGCTGCGGCCGCCTCCGTTCTCGTCCCCATTCCGCTTGCAGTGAACCTTTCAGCGTTTTGATACGTAACAGCGCCGGAGCACAAGGCTGGGGGACGTGGTCATGGACGAAATGGCGCGGGACGTCGACATCGTTTTGCTGAAATCGACGGGGAGGAATCGAGGCGGCCGTGTCGTTGCGCGTTCGGAGGCCGAAGCGGCAGTGGAAACGTTGCTCGCTTATCTCGGCGACGATCCCCGTCGCGAAGGGCTGCTGGACACGCCGGCCCGGGTCACGCGCGCCTATGCCGAGCTGTTCGCCGGCTACGGCCAGGAACCCGCAAACATTCTCGCCATGACTTTCGAGGACTCCGGCGGCTATGACGAGATGGTCCTTGTCGGCGAAATCCCCTTCATTTCCCATTGCGAACACCATATGGCGCCGTTTTTCGGCCGCGCCGCCATAGCCTATTATCCCGAGAAAGGCGTGGTGGGACTGTCCAAATTGGCGCGTCTGGTGGAGATCTACGCCCGCCGCCTGCAAACGCAGGAAACCATGACGGCCCAGATTCTTCGCGCGCTCGACGACCACCTGACCACGCGCGGCGCGGCCGTCCTGATCGAGGCGGAACATATGTGCATGTCGATGCGCGGCGTGCGCAAGCCCGGCGCGGTCACCACGACCATGCTGTTTTCCGGCCGCTTCCGCGACGATCCTGGCGCGCAGGCGCGGTTCATTTCCCTGGCGCGCGAAAGATGACCGCCGCGCTGGTCGAATCGCCGGCGCTGGACCTCGCCGGGGTTTTGGGCTTAAGCCTTGGGCGGCGTGACGGGGCGCTGCAAGCGAAAGGCAGGGCGCGGGTGCGGGCTCAAGGCGAGGAAGCGGCGGCGGACAAAGCCTGGGCGGAAGAACTCGCCGCCTGGACGGACGCTGTGGCCCGCAACCAGGACCGCGACGCCTTCGCGCGACTGCACCGCCATTTCGCCCCGAAGCTTGCGGCCTGGATGTCGCGCGCCGGTCTGCCGCAGGCGCAGATCGAAGATATCGTTCAGGATTGCATGGTGGCCGTCTGGCGCAAGGCGCCGCTCTACGATCCCGCTTATGGCGGCGTCTCGACCTGGATTTTCACCATCGCACGCAATCTTCGCGTCGATCATTCCCGGCGCAAAGCCAACCGCGAAACGCTGCCCCTCAACGATTGGGA
>NZ_JAYSBG010000316.1:0-4098 GCF_041915505.1 Rhodoblastus sp.
CGTCCGCGCCGCCCGGCCCCGCCGGCCGCTGGCTGATCGAAAGGCTGAAATCCTGCCCGGGCGAGCGAGCGGACCGCGCGGTTTCAGGAAATTGACGCGCATCATGGCGCCGAAAGCGGGAGGTTCCTAGTTATAGAGAAGGAGGAAAACCCCGCCGCCGAGGCGGGGCCGGAGCAAGGGCCGAGGGCCCGCTTCCCTTTAAAGCGCCGCGCGGCAAGCGGCGTCCAACCCGAGAATCGGGAGTGAGATCGTGAACAAAATCGCCCTTCCCCATGATGCGTTCGTTTTCGTCGGCGACGGCCGCAAGGCCTTGTTCCTGCGCAACGAGGGCGACGAAAAATACGCCAATCTGGTCACCGAGCGCGTGCTCAACGGCGAGGCCAATCCGCCGACCCGCGAACAGGGCTCCGACAAGCCCGGGCGGGCGTTCGCCGGCGCCAATTCCTCGGCGCGCAGCGCGGTCGAGCCGACCGATTGGCATGAAATCGAGGAGCATCGTTTCGCGGAACGCGCCGCCGAGGCGCTTGAGGCTATCGTGCGGCAGCGCGCGGCGCCCGCCGTGGTCATCGCCGCCCCCGCCAAAACCCTGTCCGATCTGCGTCAATCGCTGCATAGCGACGTCAAGAACAAGGTGGTGGCCGAAATCGACAAGGATTTCACCAAAATGCCGGTATGGGAGATCGAAAAGCACATTATCGGCTGAATTTTCCGCGCCGCCTCCATCGGGCAATGATGGGGGCGGCGTGCGCCGATTGAGGCGGCCGGCTTAAACCAGGCCGCTTTCCGGCTGTCGGCTCGCCGGCTCCGCTTGCGCTTCTGCTTGAACCTGGGCCTGCCGGATGAAAGCGGCGACGACCGCCTCGCTGATCTCGACAAAACGCGCGCCCGGCCCGGCCGCTCCCACCGTCTGCCAACTCACCCGCGCGCCCTCGACCAGCAGGCAGAGCGCGTCGGCGAGCATGTCAGCGTCGGAGGCGCCGGCGTCGCGGCAGAGCCGGACCAGCGCGGCGCGATAATCGGTCTTGACCTGTTCGATGACCTTGCGGGCCGGATGATCGGGCTCGGCCAGTTCGACGGCGGCGTTGGCGATGTCGCATCCGCGCGGATCGTCGAAGGCGCAGGCGGTGGCCATCCGAATCCAACCGTGCAATTGCTTTTGCGGATCGCCGGGGAATTCGGCCGCCAATTCGCCCCAGTCCTCCTTGGCCTCCTCGCCCGCGCGGCAGAGACAGGCGGCGATGAGTTCGTCCTTCGAGCCGAAATGACGGTAGAGCGTCATTTTGTTGGTGCCGGCCGCCTCAGCGATGGCGTCGACGCCGACGCCGCGTATGCCATGCTTCCGGAACAGGTCGCGGGCGGATTCGATGATGCGTTCACGCGGCGCGCTTCGCGTCATTCCGCATTCTTTCGACATATCTCCATCCTCGAAAAACTCTTAACGGCCCTTGACAGGGATGTTACCAGTCTGTAACAAGGGTGTCGATACTGACCGGTAACACCCATTGCGTAACATTTGGGTTCCCCCCGGTCAAGACACAAGCCGACAGTTCAAATTCTGATCCGAATTTACACCAAAGCGCTTCGGCGCCAAGGAGATACCCATGCGCGCCCAGCCCATTGACCGGCGCATAGCCGACCTGTTGAACGATCCCCTGACCAACCTGATCATGCAGGCCGACGGCGTCGACCGCGTGCGCCTCGCCGCGCAATTGCGCCGGATCGCCGAACCGCAGGTCGTCGCGCCCCGCCGGGTCGAAACGTCCGCGCGCCGGAAAGAGGAAACGGCCTGGGCCGGTCTTGCGGGCCTTTCCGCCGCTCTGTGCGGAGCGTGCATGCCATGATCGGCTTTTTCACGCTCCGGCCGATCTTCGCCTCCGCCGTCGCCATCATCATGGTGATGGCGGGCGCGATTTGCTATTTCCTGCTGCCGGTCTCGCAGTTTCCGGACATCACGCCTCCCCAGGTGGTGGTTCAGGCAATGTATCCGGGCGCCAGCGCGCAGGTCGTGGCCGATACCGTGACGACGCCGCTCGAACAGCAGATCAATGGCGTGCCGGGCATGACCTATATGTCGTCGACCAGTTCGAACGACGGCTCCTCGACCATTACCATCACCTTCGACGTCGGCTATCCGCTGGCCATCGCCGCCGTTGACGTGCAGAATCGCGTCACCCAAGCCTCTTCGTCGCTGCCGCCGATCGTCAATCAGGCCGGCGTGATGATCAAGAAGCAGAATCCCAATTTCGTCCTCATCGTCAATCTGACCTCGCCCGACAAATCGGTCGATCCGATCGCCCTTTCCAATTACGCCGCCTTGCAGATCGTCGATCCGCTCAAGCGCCTGCCGGGCGTGGGCGACGTGCAGATTTTCGGCGAGCGCCGCTATTCCATGCGCATCTGGCTCGACCCCGACAAGCTCGCCAAGCTTGGCGTGACCGCCGTCGACGTGCAGAACGCTCTGGCCGAACAGAATGTGCAGGTCGCGGCCGGCAAGATCGGCCAGTCGCCGGCGCCGTCCGGCACGGCTTTCGAAATGCAGGTCAATGCGCTTGGCCGCCTCAGCGATCCGGAGCAGTTCGGCGATATCGTGCTGCGCGCCGATCCGGCGGCGGGCGCCGTGACGCGGCTGCGCGATGTCGCGCGCATCGAGCTCGGCGCGCTGCAATATTCCTCGACCGCCTTCTTCGGCGACGAGCCGACCGTGGTGCTCGGCATTTTCCAGACGCCCGGCTCCAATGCGCTCGACTTGCAGAAGCGCGTTCAGGACGAGATGCAGACCCTGTCCGAGCGTTTCCCCAAGGGCATTGCCTACGCCATGCATTACGACACGACGCGCTTCGTCGCGGCGGCCATGCATGACGTGCTGGAGACGTTCCTGGAAGCGCTGATCCTGGTCATCGCGGTCGTGTTCCTGTTCCTGCAAAGCTGGCGCACGACGCTGATCCCGACCATCGCCATTCCGGTCTCGCTGATCGCGACCCTGGTGGTGATGTACGCCTTGGGCTTTTCGCTCAACATGCTGAGCCTGCTCGGCATGGTGCTGGCCATCGGCCTCGTCGTCGACGACGCCATTGTCGTGGTGGAAAATGTCGAGCGCCAGCTTGAAGCGGGCCTGCCGCCGCTGGAGGCGGTGCGCAAGGCCATGGCCGAAGTGACCGGGCCGATCATCGCCACCACTGCGGTGCTGATGGCGGTGTTCATTCCGGTCGCCTTCATCCCGGGCGTCGCGGGCCGGCTCTACAACCAGTTCGCCCTCACGGTGGCGATTTCGGTCGGCATTTCCGCCTTCAATTCGCTGACCCTGAGCCCGGCTCTGAGCGCGGTCTTCCTGCGCCACAAGCCCACAGGGAACTTCATCCTGTTTCGCTGGTTCAACGCCGGTTTCGAGCGCATGCAGCACGCCTATGCGGCGCTGGTGCGGCGGCTGATCGCGTGGCGCTGGGCCATGCTCGCGCTGTTCGTCGGCGTGGTGGCGAGCGCTTTCGTGCTGTGGCGCGGCACGCCCTCGACCTTCCTGCCAGTCGAGGACCAGGGCTATTTCTTCGTCGTGATCCAATTGCCCGACGGCGCCTCGCTGGAGCGCACCGACGCCGCCGCGCAAAAGGTCCGCGACTTGCTGAAGGCGACGCCCGGCGTCGAAATCGTCGGCTCGATCAGCGGCCTGAACTTCCTGACCAACGCCGCGCAGAGCAATTCGGCGGTCGAATTCGCCATCCTGAAGCCCTGGGACGAGCGGCCGCCCGAACAGACCGCGTCGCGCATCGTCGCCGAGGTGCGGCCCAAGCTGCTCGCCATCCCGGACGCCATTGCCCTGAGCTTCGATCCGCCCTCCATTCCGGGCCTCGGCGCTACCGGCGGCTTCGAATTCCAGGTCGAGGACCTGACCGGACGCGGGCCGCAGGCGCTCAACGACGTCACGCAGGCGCTGCTCGCTGAGGCGCGCAAACAGCCGGAGCTCAATCCGCACCAGTTGTTCTCGCCCTTCGGAGCCTCGACGCCGGAGTTCAACTACGATCTCGACCGCACCAAGGCCAAGCTGCTGGGGCTCAATCTGCCGGACGTGTTCAACACGCTGCAGATCTATCTCGGCTCGCTTTA
>NZ_JAYSBG010000317.1:0-4098 GCF_041915505.1 Rhodoblastus sp.
GGTTCATGGGCTTAGTACGTTTCGCCTTGCGCTTTCCGCATACATTCTACGTGTTCGCGGCGCTGATTCTGTTTCTCGGCGGCATCGCGATCAAGACCATGCCGGCCGATATCTTCCCGGAAATCCGCATCCCCGTCGTGACGGTGATCTGGCAATATACCGGACTCAGCACGCCTGAAGTCGAACAGCGCATCAGCACCTACAGCCAGTACGCCATCAGCTCCAACGTCAACGGCATCAAGAGCATGGAGGCGCAGAGCCTCAACGGGCTCTCGGTCCAGAAAATCTACTTCCAGCCCGACGTCAACATCGACCTCGCCATTTCGCAGATCATCGCCGCGACCAATTTCATCCGCGTCGTGATGCCGCCCGGCATCCAGTCGCCGGTGGTCGTGCAGTTCAACGCCTCCAGCGTGCCGGTGCTCCAGCTCAGTCTCAGCTCGGACACGATGAGCGAGCAGCAGCTTTATGACTACGGCATCTATCGCGTGCGCCAGGGCCTCGCGCCAGTGCCCGGCGTCACGCTGCCGACGCCCTCCGGCGGCAAATACCGCCAGATCATGGTCGACATCGATCCGGAAAAGCTGTCCGCGCGCGGCCTGACGCCGATGGATGTCGTCACCGCCGTCAACGCCCAGAACCTGACGCTTCCATCGGGCACCGCAAAACTCGGCGACACGCAATATGTGGTGCGCAGCAACGCCATGCCGGGCAGCATCGCCGAGTTGAACGACATTCCGATCAAGAGCGTCAACGGCGCCATGGTCTTCATGCGCGATGTCGGCCAGGTCCACGATGGCTGGCTGGTGCAGCAGAACGTGGTGCGCGAGGACGGCAAGCGCTCCGTCCTGCTCTCCATCATCAAGAACGGCAACGCCTCGACGCTGGCGGTGGTGAACGGCGTGCGCGAGGCGCTCAAGACCTTGCGCGCCGCCGCCCCGCCCGGCCTCAAGATCGGCGAATTGCTCGACCAGTCGGTCTATGTGCGCGACGCGGTCGAGGGCGTGGTGCGCGAAGGCCTGATCGCCGGCGCGCTCACCGCGCTGATGATCCTTTTGTTCTTGCGCTCGTGGCGCTCGACTCTGGTCGTGATGGTCTCGATCCCGCTGTCGATCCTGTCCTCGCTGGTGGTGCTTTCGGCGCTCGGCCATACGCTCAACACCATGACGCTGGGCGGCCTCGCGCTCGCGGTCGGCATTCTGGTCGACGATTCCACCGTCACCATCGAGAACACCCATCGCCTGCTGACCGAGGAGAAACGACCGCTGCCCTATGCCACGCTGCATGGCGCGGCGGGCATCGCCGTGCCGACTTTGGTGTCGACCATCGCGATCTGCTGCGTGTTCACCTCGGTGGTGTTTCTCGACGGCCCGGCCAAATATCTGTTCACGCCGCTCGGCCTCGCGGTGGTGTTCGCCATGCTGGCGTCCTACGCTTTGTCGCGCACGCTGACGCCGATCATGATCGGCCTGCTGCTGCGTCATGAGAAGCACGATCATGACGGCGAGGCGCCGAAGGGCTTCTTCGGCCGCATCAGCCACGCCTTCGAGACCGGCTTCGAGACGATGCGCGCCAATTATGTCGAGCTGCTGCAATCGCTGCTCGCTCACAAGGTCGTCATCCCCGTCGTCATTGTCGCCATTCTCGGCCTCTCCGGCGTGATGTTCACTTTGGTCGGACGCGATTTCTTCCCGATTATCGACAGCGGCCAGATTCAGCTTCACGTCCGCGCGCCCGCCGCAACCCGCATCGAGGCGACCGAAGCCTTGTTCCAGCAGGTCGAGGACAAGATCCGCGAGATCATTCCGGATCGCGACCGCGAGCGCATCGTCGACAATATCGGCCTGCCGGCGCGCTCCTATAATCTCGCCTTCACCGACGGTTCGACCATCGGCGTCAACGACGGCGTCATCATCATCGCGCTGAAGGAAGGCCACGCCCCCACTCAGGCTTATATCGACAAGTTGCGCCTCGCCTTGCACAAGGATTTCCCGCAGGCTTTGTTCTATTTGCAGCCGGCCGACATGGTGACGCAAATCCTGAATTTCGGCCTGCCGGCGCAGATCGACATCCGCACGGTCGGCTATGACCGCGCCAATAATCTCGCCGTCGTGAAGGAGATTCGCGACCGCCTCGCCGCCACGCCCGGCTTCGCCGACGTCCATCTGCAGCAGGAAACCGACGCCCCCGCCCTGCTCGCCTCGATCGACCGCGCCCGCGCGCAGCAACTCGGGCTGAACGCCAGCGCCGTCGCCAATAATCTCAATATCGCGCTGAGTTCGTCGGAACAGGTCTCGCCCAATTTCTGGACCGACCCAACCTCGGGCATCCCCTATTTCTTCGCGGTACAGGCCCCGGAGCGCAAGATCGCCTCGCTCGACGATCTCAAGAACATTCCGGTTTCGGCCTCGCTGAACGCCAATGGCGCGAATGGCGCGCCGGTGCCGGGGCTGCTGTCCAATGTCGCCACGCTGGCGCGCAGCGCCATCGCGACCAATTCCAACCAGAGCAACATCCAGCCGGTCTATGAAGTCTACGCCAGCCTGCAGGGCGTCGATCTCGGGACCGCCTCGCGCGAGATCGACAAGGTGGTGGCGGAGCTTTCGCCCAAGCTGAAGCCGGGCAACCGGATCGAAGTGGTGGGCCAGATCCAGTCGATGCGGGATTCCTTCCGCAATCTCGGAATCGGTCTGCTTTTCGCCGCCGTGCTGGTCTATTTCCTGATGGTGGTGAATTATCAGAACTTCGGCGATCCGCTGGTGGTGATCCTCGCTCTGCCGGCGACTTTCTGCGGCATTCTGACCATGCTGTTCGTGACCGGCTCCACGCTCAACGTGCCCTCGCTGATGGGCGCGATCATGGCGGTCGGCGTGGCTTCGGCCAATTCGATCCTGCTGGTCACTTTCGCCCGCGAGCGCCAGCTCGAAGGCGCCTCGTCCTTCGAGGCGGCGATCGAGGCCGGCCACACCCGTATCCGTCCGGTGCTGATGACGGCGGCGGCGATGATCGTCGGCATGGTGCCCATGGCCATCGGCGGCCCGGGCGAGGAACAGAACGCCGTGCTCGCCCGCGCGGTGATCGGCGGGCTGCTGTTCGCCACGCCGACCACCCTGCTTATCGTGCCTTATCTTTTCGCGGTCATGCGGCGCGGCAATGACGGCAAGCCCGCACATGGCGTCTTCCCGGAGGCGGAACTCGTATGAACGAAGTCTGGACAAATCCGCCGCAGGACGGCGCGCCCCCCTCTCAGGGCGGGCATGAGAAACATGGCGAACTCGGCTGCACCTGGCGTCCGCCCGAGCCGGACCAGATCGACCCGAAAGAGGCCAGGACCCATGCCGGCCAGCGCCGCAGTTTCGGCCTCACGGTCGGGGCGGTCCTGATCGCCGGCCTCGCCTGGGGCCTGTACCAGAGCCGCGCGGCGCGGTCCGCGGCCGAAGCCGCCAACGAGCAATTCCGCAATGTGACGCCGATCGTGCGCGTGGCGACGGTGACGCCGGGCGCGCCGGTGATCCCGATCAAGCTGCCGGGCACGACGCTCGCCTATGAGGCGGCGGATATTCTGGCCCGCGCCAATGGCTATGTCGAAAAGCGCAATGTCGATATCGGCGACCATGTCAAAACCGGCCAGGTGCTGGCGGTGCTGACCGCGCCGGAGCTCGACCATCAGATCGCGCAGGCTGAATCCGCCATCGCGCAAGCCAAGGCCACGGTGCGGCAGAACGACGCCAACGCCAAACTGGCGGCGGCGACCAATTCGCGCAGCGCGACGCTGGTCAAACAGGGCTGGGTGACGGCCCAGCAGGGCGATATCGACCGCCTGACCGAGGACGCCCAGAAGGCGGCGCTCGGGGCCGCCCAGGCCAATGACGAGGCGCTGAACAATGCGCTGCGCGTGCTGAAACAGCAGCGCGACTATCTGACCGTAGTCGCGCCGTTCGACGGCGTCATCACCCAGCGCGGCATTGATATCGGCTCGCTGGTGCAGGGCGGCTCGACCTTCATGTTCAACCTGCAGCAGACGGACACGATCCGCGTGCAGGTTTATGTGCCGCAGGATCAGGCCTTCGGGCTGGCGCCGGGCGTCGAGGTCGCCGT
>NZ_JAYSBG010000318.1:0-4085 GCF_041915505.1 Rhodoblastus sp.
AGGTCAGGCTGAGAATGAGGACCGGCGCGTCGGACGGGTTGACCTTGCGGTAGGTCGGGTTCTGGCGCAGAGCGGTCGGCAGGTCGGCGTGGGCGGCGTTGATGGCCGCCTGCACGTCGCGCGCGGCGCCGTCGATGTCGCGGCTGAGGCCGAACTGGAGCACCACGCGGGTCTGGCCGAGGCTGGACGTCGAAGTCATTTCGGTGACGTCGGCGATCTGGCCCAGATGGCGTTCGAGCGGCTGGGCCACACTGTTGGCGACGGTTTCCGGGCTCGCGCCGGGCAGAGACGCGCTCACCGTGATGGTCGGGATCTGGACCTGCGGCAGCGGCGCGACCGGCAGCATGAAAAAGGCCAGCGCGCCGGACAAGGCGATCGCCGCCGTGAGCAGGGTGGTCGCGACCGGGCGACGGATGAAAGGCGCGGAAATGTTCATGCGCTTTCCTCAGGGAAAGCGCATTCCGCTCGCGCGGAAATCCGCCCGCTGCGAGCGGCGTTTCCGCGCGATCTGTTTGCGCTGATCGCGAAGCGATCTGGCGAAAACCGTTTCATTCCGCCGGCTCTCCTCCGGTCGCGGGCCGCATCGCGACCGGCGCCTTGCGGCCGAGACGCAGCGCGAGCCGGTCGAAATAGAGATAGATCACCGGCGTGGTGAACAGGGTCAGCACTTGGCTCACGACAAGGCCGCCGACAATGGCGTAGCCGAGCGGCTGGCGCAGTTCGGAGCCGACGCCCGAACCCAGCATCAGCGGCAGAGCGCCGAGAATGGCGGCCATGGTGGTCATCAGGATCGGCCGGAAGCGCAGCAGACACGCCTGCCGGATCGCCTCGACCGGCTTGAGCCCCTCGACGCGCTCGGCCTCCAGCGCGAAGTCGATCATCATGATCGCGTTCTTCTTCACGATGCCGATCAGCAGGATGATGCCGATGATCGCGATCACGTCCAACTCGTAGCCGAACACCAGCAGGGTCAGCAGCGCGCCGACGCTGGCCGAGGGCAGGGTGGACAGGATGGTGATCGGGTGGACGAAGCTCTCATAGAGCACGCCCAGCACGATATACATGGTGATGACCGCCGCCGCGATCAGCAGGAGCTGGTTGGTCAGCGAGGACTGGAAGGCCGCCGCCGCGCCCTGATAGGCGACCACGAAGGACTCGGGCAGACCGATCTCGGCCCGGGCGCTGTCGATCGCCGTTACCGCCTCGCCGAGCGAGACCCCCTTGGCCAGGTTGAACGAAATGGTGGTGGCGGGGAACTGGCCGAAATGGGTCACGACCAGCGGGCCGTTCCGTTTCTTGACATTGACGATGGCCGAGAGCGGCACCTGCCCGTTGGAGGTCGAGGCGTTGGAAGGCAGATAGATCGTGTCCAGGCCCTTCAGCGATTCCTGGATCGAGGGCGAGCCCTCCATGATGACGCGATATTGGTTCGACTGGGTATAGATGGTCGAGACGATGCGCTGGCCGAACAGGTCATAGAGCACATTGTCCACCGTGGCCGGCGTGATGCCGAAGCGGGCGGCGGTCTCGCGGTCGATGGTGATGTCGAGGGCCGCGCCTTGCTGCTGCATGTCGCTGCCGACGTCGGTCAGCTCCGGCGCCTGCCGCAGCCGGTCGGTGAGGCGCGGCGCCCATTCGGCGAACAGGCCCGGATTGGCGTTCTCCAGCACGAATTTATATTGCGCGCGGGTGACGGTGGAATCGATCGTCAGATCCTGCGAGGGCTGCATATAGAGCTTGACGCCCTCGACCGCCGCCGCCTCGCCGCCGATCCGGCGGATCACTTCGGCGATGGAATCGGCGCGCTGGTCCTGCGGCTTCAGATTGATGAGGAAGCGGCCGGAATTCAGGGTCAGATTGGAGCCGTCGACGCCGACGAAGGAGGTGATGGACGCGACGTCCTTGTCCTTCAGCAGGATTTCGGCGAGCTCGCTCTGCAGGCGGACCATTTCCTTGAACGAGACGTCCTGCGGCCCCTCGGACATGGCCTGGATGACGCCGGTGTCCTGGGCGGGGAAGAATCCCTTGGGAATCTGGATATAGAGGAAGGCCGTCAGCGCCAGCGTGGCGACCGCGACGAACAAAGTAAGCGGCTGGTGGCGCAGCACCACGTCCAGCGCGCGGGCATAGGCCGCGATGATCCCGTCGAACACGCGTTCGGCGGCGAGGTCGAAGCGGCCGCGCTCATTGTCGGGACGATGGCGGATCAGCCGGGCGCACATCATCGGCACCAAGGTCAGCGAGACAAAGGCCGAAATGACGATGGTGACCGCGAGCGTCACCGCGAATTCGTGGAACAGGCGTCCGACCACTTCGCCCATGAACAGCAGCGGGATGAACACCGCGATCAGCGACACGGTCAGCGAAATGATGGTGAAGCCGATCTCCTGCGAGCCCTTCATCGCGGCGTCGAACGGCTTCTCGCCGTTTTCGACATGGCGCGCGATATTCTCGATCATCACGATGGCGTCGTCGACGACGAAGCCGGTCGAGATGGTCAGCGCCATCAGCGAGAGATTGTCGAGGCTGTAGCCGAGCAGATACATCACGCCGAAGGCGCCGACCAGCGAGAGCGGCGCCGACAGGCTGGGAATCAGCGTCGCGGGCAGGGTGCGCAGGAACAGGAAGATCACCAGCACGACCAGTACGATGGCCAGGATCAGCTCGAACTGCACATCGGCGACTGAGGCGCGGATGGTCACGGTGCGGTCGGTCAGAACCTCGACATCCACCGCCGCCGGCAGGTCGGCCAGCAGTTGCGGCAGCAGCTTGCGCACCGAATCGACCGTGGCGATGACATTGGCGCCCGGCTGGCGCTGGACGTTGAGGATGATGGCCGGGGCGCGATTGGCCCAGGCCGCGAGCTTGGTGTTTTCCGGCCCGCCGACCACTTCGGCGACGTCGCGCAGCCGCACCGGCGCGCCATTGCGATAGGCCAGCACCAGATCGGCGAAGCCCTCGGCGCTGGTGACCTGGTCGTTGGCGGCGATCGTCGAGGCCTGCGTGGGGCCGTCGAAACTACCCTTCGGCGTGTTGACATTGGCGTTGCCTATAATGGTCCGCACGTCGTCGATATTCAGCCCGTAAGCCGCGAGCGCGGCGGGATTGAGCCGCACGCGGATCGCCGGCCGCTGGCCGCCCGCCACGCTGACCAGGCCGACGCCGGGCTGCTGCGAGATCTTCTGCGCCAGCCGCGTCTCGCTGATATCCTCCAGCTCGGTGAGCGGCAGGGTCTTGGAGGTCACGGCGAGCGTCAGGATCGGCGCGTCGGCGGGATTGACTTTGAAATAGATCGGCGGCGTCGGCAGGTCGGCCGGCAGCAGATTGTTGGCGGCGTTGATCGCCGCCTGCACTTCCTGCTCCGCGACGTCGAGCGACAGCGACAGCCCGAATTGCAGCGTGATGATCGAGGCGCCGGCGGAACTCGCCGAGGTCATTTCGCTCAGGCCCGGCATCTGGCCCAATTGCCGCTCCAGCGGCGCGGTGACCGAGGAGGTCATCACTTCCGGGCTGGCGCCGGGATAGAAGGTCTGGACCTGGATGGTGGGATAATCCACCGCGGGCAAAGTGGCGAGCGGCAGGAAGCGATAGCCCATCAGGCCCGAAAGCAGGATGGCGAACATCAGCAGCGTCGTCGCCACCGGGCGGCGGATGAAGGGCTCGGAGACGTTCATCGGCGCAGGCCTCCGGAGCGGCGCGCGGCGCCGGCCTCAGGGCTGCTGGGAAACATTGCCGCGTTTTCCATCGCCGGTTCTTTTGGCGCCCGGCGCCTTGTCGCCCGCTTTCGCGCCGTCGGCCTGATCGGCGACGATACGAACCTCGGCGCCCTCGCGCAGGCGGTCGGCGCCGTCCACCACCACCACGTCGCCGGCGGCGAGGCCGGACAGAATCTGAACGTAATCGCCGTCGGTCGCGCCGAGCTTGAGCACGCGGACCTCGGCCTTGCCGTCCTTCACGATATAGGCGTAGTCGCCCGGCGCGCCGTGCTGGGCCGCGGCGGTCGGCGCGGCGACGGCGTCCTTCAGCGTGGTCACCAGCAGCCGGATATTGACGAACTGGTTGGGGAACAGGGCTTCGTCCTTGTT
>NZ_JAYSBG010000319.1:0-4071 GCF_041915505.1 Rhodoblastus sp.
TCGCGTCGGAGCCGCGACAGCCGTCGAAAGACGCGCTGGACGCGCCGGCGCCGGTCGAAACGGTTCAGCCGGATTTCTCCGGCGTTGTGGTGCCCTTGCGGCCGCTGACGCAGCCGTCCTCGCTTCCGAACTTGGTTGCGCCAAGTGTCGCGACCTCGGGGCTTTCAACGGCTGGCCGCGCCGCGCCGCGCGCCGAGCCGGAGGCTGCCGTCGCCGGGGGAGGCGAGGAGGGCGAGGAGGCTCTGGTCGCGCTGTCGCCCCATGAGCGTTCCGCCTTTCGCGAAATCGCCCGCGCCCTGGGCGCGCGGGGACCGACGGGTCCCGCCGAGGGCGCCGCGGATCAGGCTGGCGCGCCGGACGCGCCGCTGCTCGCGCCGGAGCTGGAGCGCGCTCCCGTCGTCGACGCCGGTCTGTTTGAAGCGCTTCCGGCCGGGGTGGTCGTGCTTGGCGGCGGCGAGCCGCTCTACGCCAACCGCCTTGCGCTCGACTGGCTGGGCCATGCCGATCTCGCCGCCTTCGCCGCGGCGGGCGGGCTGCGCTCGGCCAGCCGTTTCGCCGCCGCCGATCTCGCGGCGGGACAAAAGCGCACGCTGCTGCTGCGGGCCGCGACGGGCGAGGCCTTTTCCGCCGACGCCCATTGCGAGAAAGTCGATTGGAACGGCCGGCCGGCTGAGCTTGTGACGCTGATTCGCCCCTCGGCCTCGGCGCTGGAGCAGCGCATCGGCGTGATCGAGGCGAGCCTCCGGCAGCGCGAATCGGAAATCGACGAGATCCAGTCCATGCTGGAGGCGGCCTCCGACGGCGTCGCCCTGGTCAATGCGGATGGAATCCTGCTCGGCCTCGACAAGGCGGCGGAGGCTCTGCTCGATTACGACCGTAACCAGGTCGCCGGCGAGAACTTCACTTTGCTGCTGGCGCGCGAATCCCATGTCTCCGCGCTGGATTACTTCGCCCGCGCCAAGGTCGGCGCGGAAAAGCGCGGTCGCGAGGCGGTCGGGCGCACGCGGCAGGGCGCCGCCGTGCCGCTTCACCTGACCTTCGGCCGGCTCGGCCCGGCGGCGGACGGCAAATTTTGCCTGATCCTGCGCGACATGAGCCATTGGCGCCAAACCGAGCGCGCGATGGAGGAAGCGCGCGGGCAGGCCGAGCGTGACAGCCGGGCCAAATCGGAATTCCTGGCCAAGGTGAGCCACGAGATCCGTACGCCGCTCAACGCCATTCTCGGCTTCGCCGAAGTCATCATGGACGAGCGGTTCGGGCCGGTCGGCAACGAGCGTTACAAGGATTATCTGCGGGACATCCACGCCTCGGGCTCTCATGTGATGAGCCTGGTCAACGATCTGCTCGATCTCTCCAAGATCGAGGCGGGCAAGCTGGAGCTGTCCTTCGCGGCGGTGGACGCCAATCGGATCGTGTCGGAATGCGTCTCGATGATGCAGCCGCAGGCCAATCGCGAAAAGGTCATCACGCGGCTGGCGCTGGCCGCGCGGCTGCCGGCGATCCAGGCCGACGAGCGCTCGCTGCGCCAGATCGTGCTGAACATTCTCGCCAATGCCGTGCGCTACAACGAGCCGGGCGGGCAGGTCATCGTCTCGACGGCGCTGACCGATTCCGGCCATGCCGCGCTGCGGGTCAAGGACACCGGCGTCGGCATGACGGAAAGCGAATTGCGCACGGCGCTGGAGCCGTTCCGCCAGGTCGCGCCGGCGCGCGAGGGCGGCACCGGACTCGGCCTGCCGCTGACCAAGGCGTTGGCCGAGGCCAATGGCGCCAGCTTCTCGATCCGAAGCCGCAAGAATGAAGGCACTCTGGTCGAGGTGGTGTTCCCCCTTGCCGCCGGGGCGGTCTCGGCCGGCGGCGCCATGGGTTAGATGGGATGGGGATAGGTTGCTTGGGATAGGAGAGCGCGATGGACGCGGCGATGCGCGAGCGACTGACTCTGGCCGGCCTGACCGCCGCGGACATTGACTGGTTCGAGTCCTTCGGCTGCGACGATTCGCGGGTGCCCAAGCCGCGCGCGGACCAGATCGCGGATTACCGCCGCCGCGAAGCCGCGCTTAACGCCAGCATCGCCCCTCTGAGCTTCGCCGAACGGGGCGAGTCAAGCGAAGGCCGCCTTGCGGCGGCCATCGGAGCGCGGATCGCGGACGCCGAGGACGAGGCCGCCGGCGATAGTGACGAGAACTAGACGGCTCAGCCGTCCGGCGTGATGCGGACGCCGGCGCGGAATTCCTGGCTCGACAGATTCGAGCCGAGATTCAGATAGCGATAGCCGACATCCAGCTTCAGCATGCTGGAAATGTCGTAGGAGAAGCCAGCCATCAGGGCATAGGCGAAATTATAGTCGGTGATGTTGATGCCGGCGTTGTTGGCGTAACCGAGGTGGAAACACGGAACGCCCGCAATCCCGGTATTGCCGCCGCAGAAGCTGTTGCCGTCGCCATATGGCGTCCCGTTGATGAAGCGGTAGGTGACGTTCGCCTGGGTATGGACATAGGCGAGGCCGGCGCCGGCGCCGATATAGGGCGTCAGTCCGTACCAGTGGCCGAGGTCGAGATAGGCGTTCAACAGATAGGCGTTGGCCGTGACCTTGTACCAGGGATTGGCCGTGCAGGTGATCGCATAGACATTGGCGGGATTGGCCGAGTCGATCGCGACGGGGCAGCCCGGCGGCGTGAGCGATCCGAAGGCGGAGCTGGCGGGCACGCTCTGGCCCATCCCCGCGCCTTCCAGCACGATCATCTTCGTCTGCTTGACCGGCGTCATATAGTCGAAGGTGGCGTCGATGCGGAAGAACGGGTTGAACTGGTAGCCCGCGCCGATCGTCGCGCCGAAATTGGTGTTGCTGAGCGAGCCGAACGTATTGGAGTTGAAGGTCGCGTCATAGACATTGGCGTCGGCGCGCAAATACCAGCCTGAGCCGAGTTCGACGATCGGGGAGGCCTCGGGTTCATAGACGGGCGGCAAGCTCAGATCGGCCGCCCGGGCCGCGAGCGTTCCGCCGGCTGACCAGGCCATGAGGGCGGCGGCGGCCGCATGAATGGTCCTACGCATGTCTATCCTCTTCGACTGCCGATGCGCGACGCTGCGCCAATCGTGGAAAGACTGTGAAGGAAGAGGGTTAATCGCGACTTAATCTTAACGCCCTGTTCGCCAAAAATTTTCAGGAAGAATTTGTTTTTTCGGCTGTTGCGGCGCACCAAACGGGCGCGCGACAACGCTTCTGAAAAGCAAACGCCTTCCGCGCGGACGCGGAAGGCGGCGAAGCGGGAAAGACGCTTTCGATCAGTAGCGGGTCTGCAGCACCGGGACCGCGACGACGGCCGGCGTGAACCAGCGCAGGCCGAACATGAGATCGTTCGAGGCCATGTCGAAGCTCTGGATCTCGCCGTGGCAGCTGCCGTTGGCGGTGTAGTTGCAGCTGATCGCGCCGGTCTTGAACGTGCCCATGTTGACGTAGCGATAGGAGACGTCGAACTTGAGATTCGGGGCGATGGAATAAGCGACGCCGCCGGTGAGCGACCAGGCGAAATTGGTGCCGGTGTAATTGTTCGCGAAGCCGAAGGCGCCGGCGGTCGGATAGAGGCCGGTGTCCTTGACCCCGGAGGTTTGATAGACGGCGAGGCCGACGCCGCCGCCGACATAGGGCGTGAAGCCGTACCAGGTGCCGATGTCGACATAGCCATTGGCCAGGAACAGGCCGGTCTTGACCTGGCCGGTATATTGGTCGCCGCAGACCAGGCCCGAGCCGGGATAGCAGCCCGAAGTGTTGGTGATCGCGTCGCCCCATTGATAGGTGACGCTGGAATTGTAATTGGCCGAACCGCGATATTCGCCGGTGAGATCGGCGCGGAACCATTGGTTGAACTGCCAGCCGAGGCCGACGCCGAGGAAATAGCTGTCGCCGATGCTGACCGGGCCGTCAGTGGCGCCAAGGGTGGCCAGCGTGTTGCCGTCGGTGAAGGTCGAGCGCAGATTGGTGGCGGAGACCGCGCTGACGCCGATGTCGGCGCGCATATAGAAGCCGACCGGCTCCTCGACCGGACCGCGCAGCGGCGGCGGCTCCAGTTG
>NZ_JAYSBG010000320.1:0-4070 GCF_041915505.1 Rhodoblastus sp.
TTCGCGACAGTCTGGGCCTGTTCGGCGTCGCGCCCGACCGGATCGTGGTTTTGGGCGCGGCGCCCGTCTTTCTGCAGCGCTCGGTCTATCCCTTTGCCGATGCCGCTCCGTCGAGGGACGCGCTGGAGGTTCTGGAATCCTTTCCGCTGCGGCTCCCGGCTTCGGCCGATGCGCCGAAGCGGATTTTTGTCGCGCCGGTTCTCCCCGCCGCACTGCGCGATTCGGGCTTTTCAGCGCTCGATCCCGCCGCCATGTCCTTCGCGCAGCGGGTTCAGGCCTTCGCGCGGGCTGAGATCGTGGTCGGCCCTGCCGGGGCGCATCTGGCCAACGCCGTTTTCGCGCCGCGCGGCGTTCGGGTCATGGCCTTAACCGTTGCCGGCGATGAACTGTCGCCGCTGCGCGCCGTGATCGCGCTGAAGCAGGGCCGGCTCAAGACCCTCGATCCTGACCAATCGGCGCGGTTGCCGGCCGCGCTGGACGAATGGATCGCCTGAACCGGCCTCACATTTCGGACAATCGCGCAAGCCGCGCGCCCGCCGCGTCAAGCTGGCGGGAAAAATCGTCCGACAGCAGGAAGGCGAGTTCGGCCTCGCGCGAATCGGTCACGGGGTCGAGCCGCGCCAATTCGTCATCGACATGGCCGGGATGGCACATGATGAGCGGCCGCGCGCCCGGCGCCCGCAAAAAACTGGCGAAATCGCCGGCATGATCGCCTTTGGCGTCGAAATCGGAAAAGCCGGAAAAGCCGTCGTTCAGCGTGAAGCCGGCGGCGCGCGCCTTGGCGCGGAAGCCGCGCGCCAGTCCGGCCACCGTCAGCGCCTTGCCCCAATGTCTTCCGCGCGCGAAAATCCGGCGCGGGCGGTCTGCGCTGTCGCGCAGCCAGCACTTGCCGGCCAGGCCGCGCGACGACAATTCGGCGATCAGGTCGTCGGCGATTCCAGGCAGGACATGGACGTGCTGGTGGCCGTCGACATAATCCGGCGGCGCGCCATAGGCCTGTAAGAAAGCGTCGAGCTGGCGGCGCAATTCGTCGCGGATTTCCTGACGCGGCAAGCCGCCGCGCCAGGCGGCGGGGACGATGGAATTCATCGCCGGAAAGGCGCCGGTTGGCGCGAAGGAGGGCATCGCGCCGAGCGGGCCGTCCAGAGTGAGGTTGAAATGCAGGCCGAGATCGGCCTTCGGCGCCAAGGCGCGGAAGGCGCTCGCCGCGTCGGGCCAGTTCGCCTGCGTGGTCATGGCCGAGGTCGCGGTGAGCCGCCCGGCGGCCAAAGCTTCCAGAATGCCGCGCGTTACGGCGGGGGAAAGGGCGAAATCGTCGGCGCAGAGCGCGAAGGCGTGTCGATGGGACATGGCTCGATGGTTCAGACGCAAATTCGCCCCTTTCTTGCGCATTTTTGCGCGGGAGCCTAGAGCGGCGCGCGAAAAAGTGGAAACCGGTTTTTCGCGAAAGCGCTGCGAAAACAAAAGAATCTCAAGTCGATCGCGATTCGATAGAAACGCGATCGACTTGAGCGCCTTGTCCATAGGGCGGCGACATGCGCCCGTTGGGCGGGTTTGCGAAAATTTTCAAATTTTCGCCAAGAGTGCGCTAGGAAGGGGCGTCTTGCGCAGGGGCGCGACGCCCGAGAGGACTGAACGGCAGATGACGGACCCCGAAAATGACGCGACGCCCGAATTGACGGTGATCGTGCCGGTGTTCAACGAAAGCGAAAACCTGCGTCCTTTGGTCGAGCGGCTCGTTCCGGCGCTCGCCTGCGTCGGGAGCTTCGAGGTCATTTTCGTCGACGACGGCTCCAATGACGACACGATGGCGGCCCTGCGGGCGCTGAACGCCGCCGATCCACGCCTGCGCGGCTTGTCGTTTTCGCGCAATTTCGGCAAGGAAGTCGCGATCGCCGCCGGCGTGGACGCCGCGCGCGGGCGCGGTGCGGTCATCATGGACGCCGATTTGCAGCATCCGCCCGAGGCCATAGCCGCCTTCGTCGCGCGATGGCGCGAGGGCTACCAGAACATCTACGGCGTCCGCCGCAGCCGCGACACCGATACAGCGGCGCGGCGCTGGCTGACCGACCGCTTCTATCATTTGTTCGGCGCCTTCGGCGAAATCGAATTGCCCAAGGGCGCCGGCGATTTCCGCCTGCTCGACCGCAAGGCGCTCGACGCGCTGAAAGGCCTACGCGAGCGGGCGCGCTTCTCCAAGGGGCTTTACGCCTGGATCGGCTTCAAATCGATCGGCGTGCCCTTCGAGGTGGCCGAACGTCATTCCGGCGTTTCGAAATTTTCCTATCGCAAGCTGACCCGTTTCGCCTTCGACGGCATCGTCTCCTTCACCACCGTGCCGCTGAGGGCCTGGACTTATGTCGGCGCCGTCATCGCGGCCCTCGCCCTGCTCAACGCGGTCTATTACGTGCTGGAAACCCTGATCTGGGGCGTTTCCGTGCCGGGCTTCGCCTCGCTGATCGTGTCGATCATGTTCTTCGCTGGCGTGCAGCTCATCTCGCTCGGCGTGCTGGGCGAATATATCGGCCGCGTCTTCGCCGAGGTGAAGGGCCGCCCGCTCTATGTCGTCGCCGAGAAAATCGGCGATCCGGAGCATCGCGCCTCGCTTTCGCCGGGTGAAAAAGCTTAAACAGTTCGACCCACCGGAATTGACGGCCGCCCATGTACAGAAATTTCCTTTCGGTCAGCGGGTTCACGCTGCTCTCCCGTGTGACCGGATTCCTGCGCGACGTCATGCTGAGCGGGCTGGTCGGCGCAGGATTGCTGGGAGACGCGCTCGCGGTCGCCTTGCGTCTGCCGAATCATTTCCGCGCGATTTTCGGCGAGGGGGCGTTCAACGCGGCGTATGTCCCGACCTATCTGCGGGTCTATGAGAAATCGGACATCTGGTCGGCGCGCCATTTCGCCAATCAGATCTTCACTCTGCTGCTGATCTCGCAAATCGTCATGCTGGCGTTGGGCTGGCTGTTCATGCCGGCTTTCGTGCGCCTGCTGGCGCCGGGCTTTGCGGCTGATCCCGCCAAATTCGACCTCGCGGTCAGCCTCACGCGCATCACCTTTCCCTATCTGTTTTGCGTGACTTTAGTCACCATGCATTCGGCGACGCTGAACGCTCACGGCAAATTCGCCATTCCCGCCTTCGCGCCGGTGCTGCTCAATGTCGTCACCATGGGTTTTCTCGCCGTGGCGTTTCTGTTCCCCAACGCCGCTTATGCGGCGGCGGCCGGCGTCACGGCCTCGGGCGTCGCGCAGCTCGTCCTGCTGATGGCCTCCGCGCGGCGGCTGCATCTGATGGAGACGATCGCGCGACCGAGCCTGACCGAGGACGTGCGCTCTTTCTTCCGCATGTTCGGCCCCGCTGTGATCGGCTCGTCCGGCGTGCAGATCGCCATGTTCGCCGATACGATCATCGGCTCGATGCTCCAGACCGGCGGCCTGTCGTCGCTTTATTATGCCGAGCGGCTCTATCAATTGCCGATCGGCCTCGTCGGCGTGGCGGCGGGCACGGTGTTGCTGCCGGAAATGAGCCGCTGTTTCGCGCGCGAGGATTGGGAGGGCGCCTTTACCGCGCAGAACCGGACGCTCGCCATGACTTTTGTGCTGACCGCGCCTTTCGTGGTCGCCTTCATGGTCATCCCGGACGTCATCGTCCGCGCTCTGTTCGAGCACGGCGCCTTTCACGCCGGCGATTCCGCCGCCGTGGCGGCGGTGCTGCGGGCCTATGGCTCCGGCCTTTTGGCGATGATCGCCATCAACGCCTTGCGCTCGGGCTTTCAAGCGATGGGCGACACCAAAACGCCGATGCTGGTCTCGCTCGGGGCGCTGACGGTCAATCTGCTGCTCAAGATCGTGCTCTACAAGCCACTTGGCGCGGTCGGCATCGCCTTGGCGACCTCGGCCAACGCCTGGATCAATCTCGGCGCGCTGGTCATCATCGGCCTGCGCCGCTACCTGTTCCAGCCGGACGATATATTGAAGGGCGTGACGCTGGCGGCGGCGACGGCGGCGATCATCCTGGCCAATATCGCGCTCTGGCTGCAGGGGCCTTTCGCCGCGCTCGGCGCGAAGCT
>NZ_JAYSBG010000321.1:0-4018 GCF_041915505.1 Rhodoblastus sp.
GGCGCAGATCATGCCGGCGATCATTCCGATCACGGCGGTCTATCATTTCGACAATTTCGGTCCGATCCGGCCTTATCTCGGCGCCGGCGTCGCCGTCGGTTTTTCCTTCGACAACAAGAACGCCTTCCTCAACGACGTCCATGTCGGCAGCTCGTTGGGTTTCGCGCTGCAAGGCGGCGTCGATTACATGATCGACCGCAACTGGGGCGTGAGCCTCGACGTCAAGAAGACCTTCAACTATGTCCAAGCCTACGCCAGCGGGGTCAATGTCCCGGGCGTCGGAATCATCCCGACCCGCGTCGACCAGCACACCCAGTTCCAGCCCTGGCTGTTCTCCCTGGGCGTCGTCTATCGCTTCGGCGGCGGCGAGCCCGTTCTCGCGAAATATTGATTTGGCGAACAAGGACCTGGAGCGCGGGCGGCGCTCCAGCGCCGGAAATTCCGCCCGGAACGAATTGGGGCTTGAATTGGGGTCTGGACGCGGAGAGGTTAAGAGACTCGCGTCTCGCCCCAAGATGACCATTCCATGCGCCTGATTTTTCCGGTTTCCCTCCTGCTTCTGCTGGTCCTGACGGCCGAATCCCGTGCGCAACTGCAATTGCCGGGCGCCGTCGGCGCGCCGACCCCCACCGGCCAGTCGCTCACGCCGCCGGCGTCGCGCTCCGGGCCTTCGCCGTCGGGCGGGACCTATTCCGGTCACTTCAGCGCGTCCAGGCCTCCGGCGCTCGAGTCCGTCATCGACAAATCCTTCAGCCTGTCGGGCGCGCGCGGCCTGCTTCAGGTCGAGAAGGCCGGCGCCGATCTCCGCGTCGCCCGGCTGACCGTGGTCGGCGACAAGATTTCCCGACCGAATCAATCCTGCGAAGTGTCGATGGGCGCCGAGGGGCCGATCACGCTCAAGCCGCTCGGCGCGCCCGACGGCGTGCAGCGCTTTGAGCTCGATTCCTCGGCCTGCCCGGTGCAATTCGATGTGCTGAGCGGGGCGCTTCGCGCGCGCAGCCCGAATGGCGCCTGCGCCTTTTCGGCGGCCGATTGCCGCATCGACGCGGCCGGCCTGTGGGGGCCGGCGGGGACCAGCTTTTCCGACGCCCAGATCAAGGTGATCGAAAAGGAGCGCGGCGCGCTCGAAAACGCCATGCGCGCGCATTTCCGCACCCTGCTCGACAAATATAAGAAGGACAAGCCGGCGGCCCAGGCGGCGATCAAGGAACAGGCCGGCTTTTCCTCGGAGCGCGCGCAGGTCTGCCGCGATTACGACCGCGAGGAAGCGGTCGGCTTTTGCGCCCTGCGCCTGACCGAGGCGCGCGATTTCCGCCTGCAGTCGCGGCTTGCCGGCGAAGGCGGCGCGGTCAAGGCGGAAAAGCCGAAAAGCCCGCCGAAACGCCGCGCCACGCCGGTCGCGGCGCCGGCCTCCCCGCCCGAACCGCCGCCGGCCGGCGCGCAATGACGGGCCGGCGTCCGCGCCGTGCTCAAGCGACCGTCGTCGAGGAAACGCCATGGTCTCTCTGGTTTCCGGTCTGATTCTGTTCTTCGCGGTCCATCTGCTGCCGACCGCGCCGTCGCTGCGGACGGCGCTGCGCGCGCGCCTGGGCGAGAACGGCTACAAGCTCGCCTTTTCCCTTGCCTCCGCGCTCGGCCTCGGGCTGATCGTCGTCGGCGTTTCCGCGATGCGCGGCGCGGCGGCCGACGTCCAGCTCTGGTATCCGCCCATCTGGGCGCGCCATCTGGCTTTCACGCTGATGCTGCCGGCCTTCGTGCTGGTCGTGGCGGCTTATACGCCCTCCCATATCCGCGACTGGGCCCGCCATCCGATGCTTGCGGGCGTCACTTTATGGGCGGCGGCCCATCTCGCCGCCAATGGCGATCTGCTGGCTCTGCTGCTGTTCGGCTCGTTTCTGCTGTTCTCGCTCTACGACCGGATTTCGGCGTCGCGGCGCGAGGTTCCGCCGCGGCCGGCGGCGCGCGGCTGGGCGGCGGACGGCGCGGCCGTGCTGGTCGGCGTTGGGCTGTGGGCCGCGACCTTGCTCTGGCTGCACGCCTGGGCGGGCGTCCCGTTGCTGGCCTTCGCGCGCTGAAACGTCAGACCACGGCGGAAAGCGCCACGCCGCCGTCGCGCACCTGCGCCCGGTCGGCGTGGAAAGCGGCCAGCGTCGAGCGATGGCCGATCGAGACCAGCGTCGTCTGCGGCAGGCTTTCCGCCAGCATCCGATAGATTGCGCCTTCGGTGTCCTCGTCCAGCGCCGCCGTGGCCTCGTCCAGCAGCAGCCAGTCCGGCCGCGCCAGCAAAGCGCGGGCGATCGCCACGCGCTGCTGCTCGCCGCCGGACAGCCGCTGGCCCCAATTGTCGGCGATGTCGAGCTTGTCGGCGAGCTGCGGCAGGCGGGCGTTGACGAGCGCCTGCGCGATCTCCTTGTCGTCATAGCGGCCGGGCTCGGCCGGATAGGTCACCGCGTCGCGCAGCGAGCCGATCGGAATATAGGGCCTCTGCGGCAGCAGCAGCAGCTTGCCGCGCGGTGGAATCGCCGCGTCGCCCGAGCCGAACGGCCAGACCCCGGTCAGGGCGCGGAACAAGGTGGATTTGCCCGAACCTGAGGCGCCCGTGACCAGCAGATTGCGGCCGCGCGTCACGCTGAGGTCCACGCCTTTCAGCAAGGGCGCGCCATTGGGCAGGGCCACGGTCGCGCCGCGCAGGCCGGGCGCCGCCGCATCAGGCTCGATCGTGAATCCGGACGCCGTCTGGGCCCCCTCGATCGCGGCGTCGAAGGAGGTCAGACGGTCGAGCACCGCCTTGAAGCCGGCGAGCGAGGCGTAATAGCTGACGAAGAAGTTCAGCGCGCCCTCGACCTGGCCGAAGGCCCCGGCGGTCTGGCTCATCGTGCCCAGCGTGATCTTGCCCAGAAAATAAAACGGCGCGGAAAAGATATAGGGGATGATCGGGCTGAGCTGGCCGTAGAAGCCGGTGAAGGCGGTTAGCTTCTTGCGCAGGTTGATCATGTCGAGATAGTTCGAGATCAGCGCGCCGAACTTGCCGCCGAGATCGGCGCCTTCGGCCTTTTCGCCATTCAGCAACGCGACCTGTTCGCTATATTCGCGCAGCCGCGCCAGCGAGAAGCGGAAATCCGCCTCGACCTTCTGCCGCGTGAACATGATGCGCACCAATGGCCGGCCGATCAGATGGGTGATCAGCGTGCCGGTCGCCGCATAGATCAACGCCACCCAGAACAGCAGGCCGGGCAGGCGGAAGTCGGTGCCCGGAAAGGTGAAATTGGCCGAAATGCCCCAGAGCAGGATGGCGTAGGACACCAGCGACGACAGAGTGGAGATCAGCAGGATCGAATAATTATAGACGCCCTGCCCGAAGGCGCCGCCCTCGCCGCCGCCGTCGATGAAACGGGCGACATCTTCCGCGATACGCTGGTCGGGGTTGTCGGTCGGGCCGCCGCTGAGCGACATCCGGTAATGGGCGTGGTTGTGCAGCCAATGCGAAATATAGAATTGCGTCAGCCAGCGCCGCCAGCGGATGACGAGATAGGAGCTGACGACATATTCGATCACCAGGCTGCCGATCAGGATGAACACCCAGGGCATGAAGACCCAGAACAATTGGCGCCAGAATTCCGGGCCGTTCTTGTCCTGGATGGCGTTGCCGAAATCGCGGTGGAAGAAGTTCAGCCGCAGCGAAATGGCGACCTGCGCCTGGTTCAGCACCACGAGAAAGACCACCACAGCCGTCGCGAACCGGCTCTCGGTGGTCTTGAAGCGGAACGGCCCGAGCCCGGTCGAGGTCTCGTCCTGGGCCAGAAAAAACCGGTCGGCGATCCGGGTCAGCGAGCGCACGACAGGAATGTGCGACACCGCGAAAACGATGATCGCGAACATGGCGACGGTGAGCGGCAGGGTCGCGGGAATGGGGGTCTCCGCCAGCGCCTTGGGCCAATAGCCGAGCTGGCCGGAAATATTGGCGAGGCCGAACAGGATCGTCTCGACCGAGAACAAGGCGATAAAGATTTTCAGGAAG
>NZ_JAYSBG010000322.1:0-4003 GCF_041915505.1 Rhodoblastus sp.
CGAGGTCGCTCAGCTTGCGCTCGTGGAAGCTGACGCGGAACTGCTGGTGGACGCCTTCGCCGGTCGTCTCGTCGATGGTCATTTCATAAAGACCCGGGGCCAAAGCCTCGATGGTCTTCATCGTCGAGGTGACCTCGGAATGTTCCTTCTTGGCGATCGAGGACGACACGAAAATGCCGAGGTGGCCGACCTTGTCGTGGATCATGTAAATGATGCGATTGCCGCGGATGCGGATCTCGTGCTCGTCGACGAAGGTGTCGACGATCCAGTTCAGGGCCTGCTGCGGCGGCGTGATATTGTCGCCGAGCGAAGCGAACACGATGATCGGGGAGCGGATCGCCTTGATATCGAGCCGGCGGCCGCGCTCGATGCGGGCTTCGCCGCGCGCCAGACGATTGCCGATGAAGATTTGCTCGACGATCCAGTGGATTTCGGCCTCGTTCATCAGGTGGAAGCCGCCCCACCAGCGCTGGAATTCGAGGAAGCGCGCGCGCTGTTTCTCGGGATTGGCGTAGAGGTCGAAATAATCGCCGAAATAGAGCCGGCCCGGATTCAACATCTCGAAATTCTGGACGAGATAGGCGCCGTCGAAGATGCCGCCGCCGAGATCGGCGAGGACCAGCGCCGGCAGAATACCGCCGAGCAGGCCGCCGTTGTAGCGCATGGGATTCTCGCCCTTGCGTCCCGACCAAGCCGCGACCGGCGCGCCATTGATGACCAGCGGGCCGGTGATTTCGGGATTGGCCGCGGCGAGGACCAGGGTCGCCCAGCCGCCCTGGCAATTGCCGACGATGATCGGCTTGGGCGCTGCCGGATGACGGCGGCGGATTTCGCCGACGAATTTGGCCTCCGCGCGCATCACGTCGGCAAGGGTCTGGCCCGGCTCCGGCATCGGATGGAACACGGTGAAATAGACCGGGTGGCCGTCATGGAGCGCGACGCCGACCTGGCTGTCGGGCTTGAAGCCGCCGATGCCGGCGCCGTGGCCGGCGCGCGGATCGATGATCAGATAGGGGCGCTTCCAGTCGAACACTTCGACGCCCGGCGGCGGCTTGATCTTCAGCAGGTAATAATTGACCGGCGGGCTCAGCTCCTTGCCGTCCATCACCACGTCGTAATCATAGATCAGCACCGGGGGCGTGCCGGCCGCTTCATGGGCGATGTCATTGTTGCCGCGCTCGCGCAGGACGTCGAGCGCCAGAATGAAGCGCTGCGCCGCGTCCCGAACATAGTCCTGGGCTTCCTTGAACAGCTCGCCATGATTGGCGGCGTCCTGCAGACGGGCGAACAGCGGGTTAAGCTCGGCCCAGGTCTCGCGCAGGCGCGCGCCATGGCCTTTCGTCAGTTTGTGAAGATGAACGCTGGCGATCTCGCCGAGATCCTGCGCCTGCGCCGCCTGGATCGAACCGTCCTCGGCTTCGCGGCGCAAGAAATTCTCGGGGCTGTAAAGCGGGGGCATGGGATTTCCCTTCACGAAATGGCCGGGACGAGCGGCTGCTTCAGGCCGAGAAGCTCGGCGGTGTGAGCGGCGATCATCCGCTCTTCGTCCGTCTTGAGGATCAGCGCGACGGTGGGCGAGCCCTTTTCCGAAATGATGCGCTCGTTCCTGGCGTTGGCTTCGGCGTCGATCTGGATGCCGAACCATTCCATGTTCTCGAGGATCGCCTGGCGCACCCGCGCCGCATTCTCGCCGATGCCGCCGGTCAGCACGATGCAGTCGAGCCCGCCCAGCACGGCGCACAGGCCGCCGATCTCGCGGCGCACGCGCGAGACGAAATAATCGATCGCGTCCCTAGCGGATTGCTCGGTCGAGGCTTCCAGCTCGCGCATGTCGTTGGAGACGCCGGACATGCCCTTCAGGCCCGAATTCTTGTAGAGCAGATCGGTGATCTGCTCGGCGTTCATCTTCTTTTCGGCCATCAGATAGAGCACGACGCCGGGATCGAGCTGGCCGCAGCGCGTGCCCATCGGCAGGCCGTCGAGCGCGGTGAAGCCCATGGTCGAGGCGACCGATTTTCCGGCGTTGATGGCGCAGAGCGAGGCGCCGTTGCCGAGATGCGCCACAATGACCTTGCCGCGCGCCAGCACCGGCTCCTCATGGCGCAGGATGCGGTGGATGAATTCGTAAGACAGGCCGTGGAAGCCGTAGCGGCGCACGCCCTCGTCGTAATATTGGCGCGGCAGTGCGAATGTGTCGGCGATGAACGGATGTTTGCGATGGAAGGCCGTGTCGAAACACGCGACCTGCGCGGCCTTGGGGAACGCCTCGATCGCGGCTTCGACGCCCGCCAGATTATAGGGCTGATGCAGCGGCGCCAGCGGCGAGAACGCCTCCAGGCGGCGGAAGATTTCGGGGTCCACCAGCACGGGTTCGGCATAGACCGGCCCGCCATGGACGACCCGGTGGCCGACGCCGACCACCTCGCCGTCGAGCTTTTCCTTCTCCAGCCAGTCGAGCACCGCGGTCAGCGCCATTTTGTGATCGACCGTCGCATGGCTCTGATCGAGCACGAATTGCGTCTTCGCGCCGTCGCTCTTTTTCGCGGAAAAGGTGGCCTTGGCGCCGATGCCGTCGATCAGGCCGAGCGCGAGCTGGGTGAGCTGGCCTTCGGCGATCCGGTAAGCGGAGAATTTCACCGAGGACGAGCCGGCGTTGATGGTCAGAATGAGATTGGCCATAAATTTCCTCTGTAACGAGTCAGCCATGCGCGGGGCTTGAGCCGGGCCCCGCCCGTCCAGGCAAGACGCGCGGCCTCATTCGGCCGCGAGCGCCTTGCCGGATTTTTCCGGGGCGTCGGCGTTCTGGCCAACAAAGGGACGGCCGTGTTCGAGCCAATATTTGTAGAGCTGCGCCAGCGCGCAGGACACCAGGCGCGCCTTGTCGTTGTCGGCGCGGCTGGTGAGGATGACCGGGGCTGCGGCGCCGACGACGAGGCCGGCGGCCTCGGCATGGGCGACGAAGGTCAGTTCCTTGGCCAGCATATTGCCGGATTCGAGATTGGGCGCGATCAGGACATTGGCGTGGCCGGCGACCAGCGAGGCGATACCCTTGGTGCGCGCCGCCTCCATGTCGATGGCGTTGTCCATGGCCAGCGGCCCATCGACGGCGCCGCCGCGAATCTGGCCGCGATCGGCCATTTTGGACAGGATGGCCGCGTCGAGGGTCGAGGGAATGGCCGGATTGATGACCTCGACCGCCGAAAGCACGCCGACTTTGGGATCGACGCCGCAGGCCAAAGCGAGATCGATGGCGTTCTGGACGATGTCGACCTTGGTCAGCAGGTCGGGCGCGATATTGATCGCCGCGTCGGAGACGAACAGCAGATCGTCGAGGGTGAGCGTGTCGAGCACGAAGACATGGCTGATGCGGCGGCCGGCGCGCAGACCGACGTCTTTCTTGACCACCGCGGCGAGCAGGTCGTCGGAATGAAGGTCGCCCTTCATCACCGCGCCGGCCTCGCCCGCCCGCACCATGGCGACCGCCTTGTCGGCGGCGACGCGATGGCTCTTCTCGTCGATGACCTTATAGGCCGAAATATCGGCCTCAAGCTCCAGAGCCGCCTTGGCGATGCGCTCCGGGTCGCCGATGAAGATCGGCTCGATCAGCCCGCGCTCGGCCGCGAGCAGCGGACCGCCGAGCGAGTTGTGGTTTTCCGGGCAGACGATCACGGTTTTCAGGCGCGGCAACTGGCTGGCCAAAGCGAGGAGATGGGGAAACTGCTCCTTCTCCTCCATGATGAGCGCCGGCAATTCGCGCTCGGCGATCTCGACATGCTGCGTCGGCGCATTGACGATGGCCGTGCCCTTGCAAACCGGCTCGCCCTTCGCATTGACGACCACCGTCTCGAACACCGCGACCGGCTCCTCGCGCTTCTCACGGCAGGTCACGGTCACGCGGAGGCGGTCGCCGACATGGACGCGATTGACGAATTCGAAATTCTGGGCGCGATAGAGCGTGCCCGGTCCGGGAAGAATATTGCCCAGCACGGCGGAAATCAGCGAT
>NZ_JAYSBG010000323.1:0-3988 GCF_041915505.1 Rhodoblastus sp.
CCGTCGAGATCGGCAATACCGACGCCGAAGGCCGGCTCATCCTCGCCGACGCTTTGGCCTATGCCGACGACGACAAGCCGGAGCTGCTGGTCGATTTCGCGACCCTCACCGGCGCGGCCCGCGTGGCCTTGGGGCCGGACCTGCCGCCGTTCTATACCGACGACGAAACGCTGGCCGCCGAGATCGCGCGCCACGGCCTGGCGGTCAACGATCCGGTCTGGCGGCTGCCGCTGTGGGCCGCCTATGAGTCCAAGGTGGAGGGCAAGGTCGCCGATCTGACCAATGCGCCCGCCGGCGGCATGGCCGGTTCGATCACCGCCGCTTTGTTCCTGCGTCGTTTCGTCGGCAAGGCCGCGTCCTGGGTCCATTTCGACATTTACGGCTGGACGCCGGCCGCCCGGCCCGGCCGTCCCGAGGGCGGCGAGGCGCAGGCGGCGCGGCTGATCTTCGATCTCGCGCGCGAGAAATTCGGCGCCGCAAAGCTTCGGTAACCGGGACATTGTAATGGTGTTGCCGCCCGCGCGGGCGGACGGGAGTGACACGTTGAACTACGACCAGAGACTGACCCCGGCGCGCCCCGACCTCGCCGCCGAACATTTGCGCGATACGGTGCAGGCGGAGCATTACGTCCCCGGCCGCCGGATGCAGATTTGCGCCTCCTATGCCGACCTCCGCCGCGCCCCGTCCGAAAGCGCCGCGACCGACACCCAGGCGCTTTTTGGCGAGACGGCGCTGGTCTATGAGGACAAGAACGGCTGGAGCTGGTGCCAGCTCGATCGCGACCGCTATGTCGGCTATATCGAATCCCACGCCTTGACCGACAAGATCGCCAAGCCCAACCATCGCGTGCGCACGCGCCACACGCTGATCTATTCCGCGCCCGATCTCAAATCGCCGCCGCTCGACGCCCTGCCCTTCAACGCGGAGGTGCTGATCGTCGCCGCCACCGGCAATTTCTCGGAAACGAGCGATGGCGGCTTCATCTTTTCGCGCCATCTGGCGCCGAACAACCGGCCGCTGAGCGATTTCGTCGGGCTGGCCGAAATGTTCCTGCACACGCCCTATCTGTGGGGCGGCAAGACCGATGTCGGCATCGATTGTTCCGGCCTCGTGCAGGTGACCCTGTCCGCGGTCGGCGTCGCCGCGCCGCGCGACACCGACATGATGGAGACGCAACTCGGGCGGCCGGCCAATCTCGGCGAGACCCTGCGTGGGCTGCGCCGCGGCGATCTGGTGTTCTGGCCGGGCCATGTCGGCATCATGCAGAACGAGCAATTGCTGATCCACGCCAACGCCCACACCATGACCGTCGCCAGCGAATTGCTGACCGCGGTGCGCGACCGCGTGCGCTCTGTGAACGCCGCCGAAATTACTGCTATTCGACGCGTTTAATCGCCCCGCCCCACAAAGCGAAAAAATGCTGCGGCGGGCCGTGGCCCGCGCCGATCTCGAAATCCCGTCCCGCTGCCAGCGCGCCGCCGAGAAAGGCCTTGGCGTCGGCGATGGCCTGTTTCAGGCTCGCGCCCCGGCCGAGACGCGCGGCGATCGCCGCCGAGAGGGCGCAGCCGGTGCCATGGGTGTTGCGGGTGGCAAGGCGCGGCGCGGCGAATTCGGTGAATTCGGCCCCGTCATAGAGCAGGTCATAGGCGTCGCCTTCCGGCAAATGGCCGCCCTTGACCAGCACGGCCGGCGCGCCGAGCGCATGAAGCTTGAGCGCCAAAGCGCGCATGTCGCCCGGACCTTCGGCCATGCGATCGCCCGCCAGCAACGCGGCCTCGATCAGATTGGGCGTGACCAGCCGGGCGAGCGGAAACAGTTTTTCACGGATCGGCTCGACCAGTTCGTCGCCGCCGAGACTATGCCCGCCGGTCGCAACCATGACCGGATCGAGCACCACATTTTTCGCGTGGAACCGTTTCAATTGCGCTGCTATGGCCGCGACGTTGGCGACAGTCCCGATCATGCCGATCTTCACCGCATCGACCTTGATGTCGGAAAAGATCGATTCGATCTGCGCAGCAACAAACTCCGCCGGCACATTATGCACGCCCTGCACGCCGAGCGTGTTCTGCGCCGTCAAGGCGGTGAGCGCCGCCATGCCATAGGCGCCGAGCGCGGAAAAGGTCTTGAGGTCGCCCTGCGCGCCGGCGCCGCCGGACGGGTCCGAACCCGCGATGGAAAGCACTTTGGCGACGCCCGTCATGCGGCCTCCTGCGACATTTCAAACCGGCAGCCAGAGCGTCGAGGCCATGGCCCCGGCTATGGCGGAAAGGAACAGAACCGCGTCATGCGCCGCGAGCATGGCGCGCGAAGGATGGGCGCGGCCATAGAGCCGCAGCGAGGCGCCCGCCGTGGCGAAGCTCCAGCCGACCGCGACAATAACCAGCGCCGCCGCGAAACGCCAATAATCATCGGCGAAGGCCTCGACGGCCCAGGCGGCGGCGATCAGCGCGAGGCCGAGCGCCGCGACCCTTTGCGCGCCGAGCCGGCGGGCGATAAGGCCAGTGAAAAAGGCCGGCGCATACATGGCGATCACGTGCCAGGAAATGGCGCTGAATACGGTCGGAACGCCGATGCCGCATCCGGCCATCGCGCCGGGCGCGGCGACCATGGCGGCCGTCATGCCGAACCATGCGAGGCCGGCGACGAGCGTCGGCGCGACAAAGGCGCGCCAGTCCGGCCGCGCCTCATCCTGCGCCGCCGCGCCCGGCAGAACCGGCGCGCGGGCCGTGGTCAGCACCGCGAGAACCAGCACCAGCACCTGCGTGAAGGCCGCCGCCAGCGCCGTGGCTGCGAATAACGCCGCCGGAGCGGCCTGGGCCACAAACAAGGCGAGCGCCGGCCCGAGCAGGCCGGCGAAGGCGCCGCTGCCGAACACGATGAGCGCGGCGCGCGCCTGAGACCCCGCGGTCGATCCGAGCGCCGCCTCATGACGGTAGAACAGCGAAAAGCCCTGCGCCACGCCGAGCCAAAAGGCGCCGAGGCAGAAGGGCGCGAACAGGCTGGCCGACAGCGCCCAGGCCATGATGAGCCCGCCGGCGACGCCGAGGCTCGCGCCGAGCGCCAGAGCCGCGCGCCGGCCGAAGGCGTCGAGCAGGAAGGAGGCCGGGAAGGTCGCCGTCGCCGCGCCGAGCAGCATGGCGACATAAGGCGCGGCCATCAGATGCGGCGATGGCGCCAGCAGGCGCCCAGCCAGCGGCAACATGCCGAGCGTCAGGCTTTGCGACAGCACCGCCAAAGCGAAGCCGGCGGCGAGAACGGCCACGCCGGGGCTCCAGCGTGTCGCATCCGGCGCCATGCCGGGCGTAGGCGCGCCGGGCGGGCAGAAACAGGCCATGCGGCCGGCGCGGGCGGCCGGCGACGCGGCGCCCGGAGCGGCGTCAGCGGGCGCGGAGCGGTCCAGCGCCGTCATTTCTTCTCGATGTCGTCGTCTTGCAGGATGCGATAGGCGGCGCCTTCGAGATCCTCATATTGCCCGCGCCGCAGCGACCAGAACAGCCCGTAAAGGGCCAGCAGGCCCAGAGCGAGCGCGGCGGGGATCAGGAAGATGAGGACGTTCATCGCGTCAATCCATCGAACTTCGTGCGCTATATCGAACTTGGCGGCGGCTTCACGCTGGATGGGCGGCCGCCGCCGGGGGCGGCGCTTTGGCGCCCGGCGCCGCGCGGCCCGCGCCGTCGCGCAGCAGAACAGTGACGCCTTTGCCGGGTCCGCGCAAGCGCAAGGCGTTGAGCGTGACCAGGATCGACGAGCCCGACATGGCCAGAGCGGCGAAGAGCGGAGTCGCATAGCCCGCCATCGCCACCGGCACGGCGATGATATTATAGCAGATCGCCAGAGTGAGATTCTGGCGCATCAGCCCGCGCGCCTGACCGGCTATGGCGAGCGCGGCGGCGACCGGGGCGAGCTTTTCGCCGAGAAAGACCGCATCGGCCTGGGTTTGCGTGAGATGAACCGCGTCGATCGGCGACAGCGAGGCATGGGCGGC
>NZ_JAYSBG010000324.1:0-3982 GCF_041915505.1 Rhodoblastus sp.
GGCTCCAGGAAGGGATTTTTCAGCGCCGCGCAGAGCCGCAGCAGCGGCGCGAGATCGTCCTCATTGGCGGCGGCGAGCGCCTGTTCGACGCGGTGATTGCGCGCGATGACAATCGGATTGCTGGCGCGCATGGCCGCCAGCCTCGCCGGGAAATCGTCGCCGGCGGTCAGCACGCGCCATTCCGCCAGGAACAGCGCGGCGTCCTCGCGGACCTCGGGCGAAGCCTCGGCGAACAGCTCCGAAAAGGCCTGGCCATTGGCGCCGGCGGCGAACTGTGTCAGGCGGCGGAAGAACAAGGTGAAATCCGCCTTGCTGGTTTCCAGCACGCGCCACAGCCGCGCGATAAAATTCTCATTGCCTGGATCGCGCGGCCGTAGGCCCAGCTTGCGCTCCAGCCCCTGGCCGAGCGCGGCGACATAGGCCGGCTGGAAGCCTTCCAGCGTGTCCTGCGCCCGGCGCAGGGCGACGGCGTCGTCGTCGGAGAACAAAGGCAGCAGCGTCTCCGCGAGCCGCGCCAGATTCCACGAGGCGATCGGCGCCTGCCGGTTGAAGGCGTAGCGGCCGGCGGCGTCGATCGAGGAAAACACCTGCCGGCGGTTGAAGGAATCCATGAAGGCGCAGGGGCCGAAATCGATGGTCTCGCCGGCGATGGACATATTGTCGGTGTTCATCACGCCGTGGATGAAGCCGACCAGCATCCATTGCGCGACGAGGCGAGCCTGCCGCGCCACCACCGCCGCGTAAAAGGCGAGATAGGGATCCTTGCCCCCGGCGATGTCGGGGAAGTGGCGGGCGATGCAATGATCCGCCAGCGCGCGGACGAGGGCCGGCCCGTCGCCGCGCCGTGTGTCCAGCGCGGCCGCATATTGGAAGGTGCCGACGCGGACATGGCTGCGCGCGATGCGGGTCAGCACCGCGCCCGGCTGGACATGTTCGCGATAGACCGGAGCGCCGGTGCCGACCACGGCGAGCGCGCGAGTGGTCGGGATTTTGAGGCCCGCCATGGCCTCGCTGACGATATATTCGCGCAGCATGGCGGAAAGCGTCGCCCGTCCGTCGCCGCGCCGGGCGAATTGGGTTGGGCCCGATCCCTTGAGATGGACGTCATAAACCGCGCCGCCGGGAGCGACGATTTCGCCCACCATGGCCGCGCGGCCGTCGCCGAGCAGCGGATTCCACTGGCCGAACTGGTGGCCGGAATAGGCCAGAGCGATATTCTCGCCGCCCTGTGGCGGCGCGCCGCCGGCCAGCAGCTCCAGCAATTCCGGCGTGGCGGCGCCTTCCGGCAGGCCGAGTTCCGCGGCGAGCGCGTCGTTGAACACGATCCAATGCGGCGCGGGCGCGGGCGAAGGCGGCGCGGCGGCGAAAAATTCCGCCGGCAGAGCGCGATAGGAGGTTTCGCGGAGAAAGGTCATTGTCGGTCCCATGACGCCCCCGAAGCAGGAAGCGCGCCAATTTGTCATTTTGAGAACTGGGGCGGAGCGGATGAAATTGCAAGCGTCTCGGGCGCCAGCGAAAAGGCCGGCGCCGGATCGTGGAAGCGGGTCGCGCGGAACGCCTCCAGCTTGATCGCCGGCGCGCCGCCGGCCGCAATCTCCACCGGCGCCAGTGGTTCGATGGCCTCGAAATAAGGCCCGAAACGGGCGCGGGCCTCGTCGAGCGTGAGGCCCGGCCCGGCGATCACGGCGTCCCAGCCGATAAAGGAGCGCGGGTCGCGGATGATCCCGAACATGCGAGGATCGTCGGTCAGGCAGAGCACGGGCGGATCGCCATGCAGCGCATAATCGAGCTTGCCGCAATCGAGCCAGCGCCCGCTGGCGACGAAGGTTTTCTCCTTGCGCCAGCCGCGCGCGTCGAGCGCCCGGGCGAAATCGTCCCAATCGAGCGTCTCGACCAAGGGATAGCGCGCTCCGGACAAGGCGGGCGGGACGATATGGGGCAAAGCGGCGATCAGACCAACGCCCGCGACCACGAAGACCGCCGCCGCGACCAAAGCGCGGCGCAGCCAGGGCGCGCCCGCCGCCAGCCGCGCCGCGATCTCGCGCCCGAGCAGCGGAAACAGCATGAGATAGCCCGGCGCCACCCAATGCGGCAGCACCCGGCGGCTCGACCAGAAGGCGACCAGAGTGAACAGGATGATGGGAAAGGCGGCGAGACAGGCCAGGAAGAATTCGCGCTCCCGCGCCGGGCCCCGCCACAACGCCCGGATGAACAGCATGGCGAGCGGAAAATAGATCCACGGCGCGAGAAACAGGGATTGCAGGCCGATCAGCGCCAAGGGCGCGACCAGATGGAGCTGCGGCGCGCCGGAGCGTCCGCCCTGGAACAGGAAGGAAATCCAATGATGCTGGGCGTTCCAGATCAGGACCGGCGAGAAGACCAGCAAAGCGACGAGGCCCGCCGCATAGGGCCAGGGCGTCGCGAGCCAGAAGCGCTGGCGGGCGCTCGTCAGGATGAAGACGCCCGCGCCCGCGAAAAGGAGCACGCCGTGATATTTCGACAACATGCTTAAGCCGGCGTAAAGACCGGCGAGCAGCCAGTCGCGCGGCGCCTGGCGGCGGTCGTCGTCGAAAAACACCCGCGCCAGCGCCAAGGCGCAGGCGAGCATGGCAGGCAGCAGCGGCGCGTCCGGCAGGATCCAGACGGCGTCGGCGAGGCCGAGCGCCGGCGACAGCGCCAGAGCGAACACGGCGTAAAAACCGGCCTCGGCGGAAAAAAGCCGCCGCGTCAGCAGGAACAGCAGCCAGCCCGTCAGGCCGGACAGCAGGACGAAGGGCAGGCGCAGCGTAAGCGCGCTCTCGCCGAACAGGCGGCCGGCGGCATGGGCGATCCACCAGGCGAGCGGCGGATGATCGAACGTGCTGAGCGTCAGCACGCGGCTGCTCGCGACGGTGTAGGACTCGTCGACGCCCAATCCTGTTGCGCCTGCGAAAAACAATCTTAACGCCAAAGCGGCTAGGATCAGGACAAAAGTTCTGCGCTCCGTCGACCAGCCGGGGCGCAGAATCGGTTTCGAATCGAGCGACGGAATGCCATCCATGCAGGCGCCTGTTCTACGTTTTTCGGATGTTTCGCGGGCGCGGGCGCCCTCCGACGACCGCGAACGCCTTTTGCAAGCGGCAAAAAGGTTGGCTGTACTGGCCGAGGCTTTCCAGCTAACAGAAAAAGAGTTTGAAAAGAAAGCCCTCCCCTTGGCCGCCGAACTCACTCTCGTTATCCCGACCTTCAATGAAAGTGGCAATCTGCGCGAACTGATCCGGCGCGTGGACGCCGCTTTGGACGGAATCGCCTGGGAAATGGTCGTCGTGGACGACAACAGCCCGGATGGCACCTCGGCTCTCGCCAAGGAAATCGCGCAAAAGGACAATCGCGTGCGCTGCCTGCGCCGCGTCAACCGTCGTGGCCTCTCGGGCGCCTGTATCGAGGGCATGCTCGCCTCCAGCGCGCCGGTGGTGGCGGTGATGGACGCCGATCTGCAGCACGACGAGCGAATCCTGCCGAAAATGCTCGCCGCGATTCGCGCCGGCTCCGATCTCGTGGTCGGCAGCCGTCACGTCGAGGGCGGCTCGGCCGAGGGCGGCTTTTCCGCGCGCCGCGCCGCGATCAGCAATTTTGCCACGCGTCTGGCGAAAAAAGCCTTGCGCGTCGACTTTTCAGACCTCATGAGCGGGTTCTTCATGTTGCGGCGCGATATCGTCGAGGATTGCGCGCCGATACTCGCTCCCACCGGCTTCAAGATCCTGGCGGATATTGTCGCCTCGGCCCGCCGTCCGCTGAAAATCCAAGAGATTGGCTACATGTTCCGTGAAAGACTCGCTGGCGAATCGAAATTCGACATCAAGGTTGGGCTGGATTTTCTCGGCTTGCTGATGAACAAGGCGAGCGGCGGCCGCATTCCTGTCCGCTTCATCTTTTTCGCCTTGGTCGGTCTCAGCGGCGTCGCGATCCACCTTCTGACCGTCAATCTCGCTTTGCTCGTTCC
>NZ_JAYSBG010000325.1:0-3926 GCF_041915505.1 Rhodoblastus sp.
ATCGTGCCGCTGAACAATCGCCTGCTGGCGGCTTCCACCACGCGGCCCGACGCTGACGCGCGGGAGATCGTCACCTTCTGGGGCCAGCTCGAATGGGGCCTGCTGGCGCTGGGCGTCGCCTCGGTCGCGGTCTTCGCGTGGACTTTGTCGTAAAGGCGGGTCGGTTTAACCGGGACGATTCGCTGATTTCGATTCTTTCCTGAATTGAAGCTCTCCGAAAACCGTCATTCTTCGAGGGGCCTGGCGCCCCCTCTCCCCGCAAGCGGGGAGAGGGAGAGCGACGCAGCTCTTGCCGCAACAGATCGACGAAAACATTGACCGTGGAAAACGCCTTGTTCCGCGTCGCCGAGAAAGCCCTTCGCTCGCAATTGTCGCGGACAAAGTTTTCTAACGGTTCTCGGCTCGACAGGCCGATAAGCCCAACCATTCGATAGAAAAACGGCGAATCGCGCCGCTCGATGGCCGTCCTTTCGGCTTCGACAAGAAGCCTTTGCCGCATTTGACTTCCCGCTTGAGCCGGGTTGAAACTGCGCCGCATCGGGAGGCCGCCTCATGCACGCCATGGTACTCAACAAGATCGGCGCGCCGCTGGAATGGACCGAACGGCCCGATCCCCTGCCCGGCCCCGGCGAAATCCGGCTGAAAATTTCCGCCTGCGGCGTCTGCCGCACCGACCTCCATGTGGTCGACGGCGAATTGCCGCATCCGCGCGTCCCGATCATTCCCGGTCATGAAATCGTCGGCCGCGTCGACCTCATCGGCCCCGGCGTCAGCGGTTTCGAGATCGGCGAGCGCGTCGGCGTGCCCTGGCTCGGCCATACCTGCCAGGCCTGCGGCCCCTGCGTCAGCGGCCATGAAAATCTCTGCGACCATCCCGAATTCACCGGCTATTCCCGCGACGGCGGCTATGCTGACATGACCATCGCCGACGCGCGCTTCGCCTTTCCGCTGGGCGAGACGGGCGAAGACGCCGCGCTCGCGCCTTTGCTCTGCGCGGGCCTGATCGGTTGGCGCGCGTTCAAGATCGCGGGCCGCAGCGCCGGACGCATCGAACGGCTAGGCCTCTACGGCTTCGGCGCCGCCGCGCATATTCTGGCGCAGGTCGCGGTGAAACAGGGCCATCAGGTCTTCGCCTTCACCAAGCCGGGCGACAAGACCAGCCAGGATTTCGCGCGGAAAATCGGAGCGGTCTGGGCCGGCGGCTCCGACGAGGCGCCGCCGGAGCCGCTCGACGCGGCGATCCTGTTCGCCCCCGTCGGCGCTTTGGTGCCGACCGGTTTGCGCGCGGTGCGCAAGGGCGGCGCCGTGGTCTGCGCCGGCATCCACATGAGCGATATTCCGAGCTTCCCCTATTCCATTCTGTGGGAGGAGCGGCAGCTCGTCTCGGTGGCCAATCTCACCCGGCGCGACGGCGTGGAATTCCTGCGCCTGGCGCCGCAGCTCGGGGTCGAGACCACGACCACGCTCTATCCTTTGGCCGAGGCCAATCGGGCCTTGGCCGATCTCCGCGCGGGCGCCTTCGACGGCGCCGCCGTTCTGGCTCCCTGAGGCGGACGACCATGGCCAAGAAGAGAAACAGGATCGACGCAAAGCCGTTTCGCGTCGGCGAGGGCGACGCCGTCGACCTTTCCGAATGGCCGACGCTGGTCGATCCGGTCTATCGCTCGAAGGACGATTACCACGGCTTGCTCGCCGAGCATGTCGAGCGGCTGAGCGATCTCCAGCAGAAACTTTACGCCCACGACCGCGACTCGCTCCTGCTGATCTTTCAGGCCATGGATGCGGCGGGCAAGGATGGCGCGATCCGCCATGTCATGTCCGGCGTCAATCCGCAGGGCTGCCACGTCACCTCGTTCAAGCACCCGAGCGGCGTCGAGCTGGAGCATGATTTTCTGTGGCGCACGACGCGCGAATTGCCCGAGCGCGGCATGATCGGCATTTTCAACCGCTCCTATTACGAGAGCGTGCTGATCCTGCGGGTTCATCCCGAATTGCTGATTCCGGAAGGCTTCGATCCCACCAAGGCCGACGGCGATTTCTGGCGCGAGCGCTATCGCTCGATCCGCAATCTCGAACGCCATCTGACCGCCAATAACACCCATGTGCTGAAATTCTTCCTGCATCTCTCGAAGGAAGAACAGCGCAAGCGCTTCCTCGCGCGCATCGACGAGCCGGAGAAGAACTGGAAATTCTCGCAGGCCGACACCGAAGAGCGCGGCTTCTGGGACGATTACCAGAAGGCCTATGCGAAATGCCTGTCCGAGACCAGCACGAAGGACGCGCCCTGGTTCGTCGTGCCGGCGGACGACAAATTGTCGGCGCGGCTGATCGTCTCGCACATCATTCTGGAAAAACTGGACTCGCTGAAGCTCGCCTTCCCGACCGTGGACGAGGAGCGGCGGCGGGAGCTGCAAGCCATCCGCGCCTCGCTGACCGCGTGAAGCGACGGGTTAATCGGGCAGTTCGTCGACCCAAACCTTGAACCCGCGCAGGACATGCGGGCCGAAGGAATGCACCAGCGGCACGTCGGCGGCGTCGCGGCCGCGCGCCATCAGGATGCGGCCGACGCGCGGGCCGTTGTTGCGCGGATCGAACGCCCACCAGCGGTCGCCCAGGAAAACTTCCATCCAGGCGCAGAAATCCTGGTCCTCATAGGGCTCCGGCAGCCCGACGTCGCTGATCAGGCCCATGCAATAACGCGCGGGAATATTCATGCTGCGGGCGAAGGCGATGGCGAGATGGGCGAAATCGCGGCAGACGCCTGCGCGCTTCTGATAGGCCTGCGCCGCGGTGCGCGTCGGGTCGCAATCCAGATAATCAAAGCGCAGATAATCGTGGACGTAATCGCAGATCGCCTGCACCCGTCGCCAGCCGCTCGGGACATGTTCGAACAGCTTCCACGCCTGGTTGGACAGCACGTCCGTTTCGCAATAGCGGCTGCCGAGCAGGAACTGGATCGTATCGTCGGGCAGGTCCTGGACCGGATGTTCGACGGCGTCGAGCCCGACCGGGTCGATATCGCCGGAAACGCGAATGATGGAATCGGCGTGGAGACGGATTTCGCCCGCCGGCGCCATGAAGCGGAAGCAGAAATTGCCGAAACTGTCGTGATAGGTCGCGATCGGGACCTGAGGCTCGACCCGCAGGAAATCCGGTTTTTCCAGCGTTGCGATCAGGGAATGATGGACATTGAGCATGCCCATCATCGCCGTGGGTTTCGGCGTCTGATAGGTCATGTCGTAACCGAACCTCAGGCGTTTCAAGAAAGCTGACCTCGCTGACAGCGGCGCGCGCCGCGAACACCGCCCTGCGACGGTTCGCTATCAGCTTTAGACCCAATTGGCGGATTCCGGGCGCCGAAATAACAGGCTTCGCGCCCGCCCGTGAGGCTCAGCCTTTCAGCTTCCAGCCGCCGTCGGGGGCGCGGCAGGCCGAGCCATTGCCGGTCTTGGGCCGGCCGTTGATATAGACGGTGTGGCTGAAATCGCGGCAATCGCCATTGGCCGCGCCGGGCGCGACATAGCCATAGACGCCGTCGTCGCCGCGCCAGGTCTTGCGCTCGCCGGACGTCAGGGCCGCCACTTCGGCATTATTGGCCGTGGTCTTGTTGGCGGCGTCGAGACTGTCGCCAAACGCCCCGCTGGCGAGGCCGACATAGGGCGGCGGCGCGACCGGCGTGGGGGCGGCGGCGGGCGCGGACACCTGCGGCTCGGCGCCGGGGGTCGCGCAGCCGGCCAAAGAAACAAGGACCGCGCAGGCGAAGCCGGCGCGCGCCAGACTGTTCACGGCAAACCTCCAGAATTGGCAACGGGCGATTGCGGCGCATGTTAGAGCATGTTGTTTTTAGATGGAACCGTCTGCGCCGGGCGATTTTGGCTCAGGGGAAGGAGAATGGCGCAGGGCGGGTCGGGGACACGGCGAAGCCC
>NZ_JAYSBG010000326.1:0-3923 GCF_041915505.1 Rhodoblastus sp.
GCGGGGTCAGCCCGGCGAAAATCAGGAAGCTGCCGATGGCGCAGAGAATGGCGATCGCCACGACGAAGGGGCCGAGGCGCGACAGGAAGCTGCGCTCTCGGCGGCGCGACTTTCGGGATTCGGGCCGATTTTCTTTCTCTTGCGTCATTGACCGCGGGGCGCTGGGAATCGGGCAGGAAATGTATCGAACAGATTAAGGCGTGGCAATAATGCAACGCTGTTGCACGATTGCGACAAAATTACGCGCATTTCGCGGCATCTGCGCAGCATCGCCTCAGCGCAACAGCGCCTTGAGATCGCGCGTCGGATCGGCGACGGCGGCGGGATCGGGCGACAGCCCGCCGTCGAGCAGCCGCCGCGCCAGCAGATGGTCGCCGGGGCGATTGACCGAATCGACGGCGACCAGTCTGTCTGCGCGGTAATAGAACAAGGAAAAACCGGCCGCGCCAGCCGGCCTTTCGACGCAAAGATCGAAACCCTCGTTCAGGCCGGCCATTTGCAGCTTGACGTCATATTGGTCGGACCAGAACCAGGGCGCGGCGTTAAAGGGTTTTTCGCGTCCCATCAGAGCGGCGGCGGCGGCCTTGGCCATTTCCACCGCGAATTGCACGCTCTCGAAACGCCGCAAGGAGCCGTCAGCGCCGCGCAAAGCGGCGCAATCGCCCGCCGCGACCACGCCTTCGGTTGAGGTCCGGCCACAGGAATCCACAATCACGCCGCGCGAGACGGCGAGGCCGGCGGCCGCCGCCAATTCGTCATTGGGCTGGGCGCCGATGCCGAAGACGACGAGATCGGCCGGAAAAAGCCGGCCCGAAACGGTGGCGACGGCCGTCGCAGCGCCGTCGGCGCCGGCGATCGCGGCGACCTGCTCGCCAAACAGCAAATCAACCCCGTGGGCGCGGTGCAGATCGGCGAAAAAAGCGGAGATTTTCGGGGTCACGGCCCGCGCCATCAGCCGGTCCAGCGCCTCGATCAAGGTGACGGCGCAGCCGCGCTTGCGCGCCGCCGCCGCGACCTCCAGCCCGATGAAGCCGCCGCCGATGATGACGACCCGTTGCGCCGCATCGAGCCGGCGTGAAATCTGATGGGCGTCGGCGAGATCACGAAGCACGCAGACGCCGGAAAGAGCGGCGCCGGGCAGGTCCGGCCGCCGCGCGCGGGCGCCCGTCGCCAAGGCGAGGCCGGTCCAGTCGAGCGCCGAACCATCGGCCAGCACCGCCCGCCGCCCCGCGAGATCGAGGCCGGCGACGCGGACGCCGAGACGCAGGTCGATCTTTTTCGCGGCGAAAAAATCCGGATTGCGGATCACGAGGCGGTCGTCGGCGGTTTCGCCCGCCAGCCAGGCCTTGGACAAGGGCGGGCGCTGATAGGGCGGCGAAGCCTCCTCGCCCAGCAGGGCCAGCTCGCCGGCAAAACCTTCCGCGCGCAGGCTCTCGGCGATCTGGAGCCCGGATTGGCCGGCGCCGACTATCACGATCCGCTCGCTCATCCGTCCCGCCTCCTGCCAGCCGAGAAAATTCTTTCGCATGCCGCCTTGCGGTGATGCAATCGCTCGTTTCCGATCCAGCTTTTGCCAGCCGAACGAAGCGGATGCTAGTTTCGCCAGCCCGATCCGGAGGCCTCCATGCGCAAAATCGTGTTTCTCGACGCGGCGACCCTCGCCGAGGGCATCGTCCCGCCAGCGCCCGATTTTCCCCATGAATGGATCAGCTATCCCGCCACCCGGCCCGATGAGGTCGTCGCGCGCGCGGCGGAGGCCGAGATCGTCATAACCAACAAGGTCCCGGTCTCGGCGTCCGATATAGCCGCGCTGCCGAAGCTGCGGCTGATCGCGGTCGCCGCCACGGGTTATGACCAGGTTGACCTCGGCGCCGCCCGCGCGGCGGGGATCGCCGTGACCAATGTGGTCGGCTATTCGACCGAATCGGTGCCCGAGCACGCTTTTGCCCTGATCCTCGCCCTGCGGCGCCAGATTCTGCCCTATGTGATGGATGTGCGCGCCGGAGTCTGGCAGGCCAGCGGCCAGTTTTCCTTCCACACCCATCCGATTTCCGACCTGCGCGGCAAGAGGCTCGGCCTGTTCGGCTCCGGCGCCCTCGGCCAGGAGGTCGCGCGGATCGCCGCCGCCTTCGGCCTCGAAACCGTTTTCGCCGGCCGCAAGGGCGAGAAGGCGCGGGCGGGCGCGGTGGATTTCGAGGAGGTTCTGGCGACTGCTGACATTTTGTCACTGCATTGCCCGCTGAACGCGGAAACGCAAAATCTGCTCGGCTGGCCGGAATTTTCGCGGATGCGCCGGAAGCCGCTGCTGATCAATACGGCGCGCGGCGGAATCGTCGATGAAGAGGCGCTGGAGCGGGCGCTGGACGCAGGCCTCGTCTCGGGCGCGGGGATCGACGTCACGCGGCCCGAGCCGCCGCCCGCCGACAGCGCCATCATGCGGCTGGCGCGGCGGCCCGATGTGCTGGTCACGCCCCATATCGGCTGGGCCGGCCGCGAAACGCAGCAAAAAATGCTTCACCTGCTCGGCCAGGTCCTCACGGCCTTTGCGCGAGGCGAGCGGATGAACCGGGTGGATTAGATCGTTTCATTGCTTCATGGAAACAATGGAACGATCCAGATCTTTGTTTTGACGCGAATTCGCTTCGCGGACCTACGGTGCTTTACGCGAACCGGCATCCACTTCGCTCGAAAGCGCTATAGCTTTCATCAGGCGGGCAAGAGCATTCGCGCACGGGGCGACGGCTATGATCTGTCGCCCCCCGCCGGCATGGTCCATCTCGCCAACGCCAGATACTGGCTCAAATTTGTCCCCACACGCCTTAGCTTGCATCATATCGGACGCGAGCGTCTTGGATATTCTCCTGATTGGTGTTCGCCCACGTAACGAGAGCCATTACTGGCACAAGAAGCGTGCGTCCTACCTCCGTCAACTCATAGTCCACGCGTGGCGGAATAGTGGGAAACAATGTCCGCTTCACCAACCCATCACGTTCCAGTCCGCGCAAGTTAATCGTCAGCATCCGTTGTGAGATGCCGTCGATCCGACGCCGCAGTTCATTGAATCGAACTGGTCCGTCTTTGAGCGTTGCGATGATGTACAGGGTCCATTTGTCGCCGACGAGATCAAGGATTTCCCGAACCATCCGGCAGTCGTCACCTTCGCCGGGGGTAGGAAAATCAATGTCACTGAGTGTCACAGGAGTGCCTTCTTGCGAGGGACAGGGCAGTCACCTTAATAGTGTCGGTAACAACAATTTACTACCCTGTTCACGTCGGAGCAACCATGACCAACATCCTCCTCGTTACATCGAGCCCTCGTGGCGCCGAAGGCCTGTCCACCCGCTTCGCCACCGAGATCGCCGAAGGCTTCAGAGATCGCTTGGGCGGCGCCCTTTTGACTCGCGATCTCGCGGCCAACCCACTGCCGCATATCGCGCAGGCCTATATTCACGGCCGCGTCGCGGCCCCCGACGCGCGCACATCCGAGCAGGTCAAGGCGGTCGGCCTTGCCCAGGCGCTCGTCGATGAGGTGAAGGCGGCTGACGTGATCGTCTTGGGGTCGGCCATGATTAATTTCGGCCCGTCGTCGCAGCTCAAGGCCTGGTTCGATCATATCACTTGGCCGGGCGTGACCTTTGGCTATAGCGCAGCCGGCAGGCCGCAGGGATTGCTGACCGGCAAGAAGGTCTATCTCGTCACTGCCGCAGGCGGCGTCTTCTCGGAAGGCGACTGGGCCCCCTTTGATTTCCAGACCGGGTATCTGCGCCACCTCTTGGGCTTTATCGGCCTGACCGACATCGAAATCATCCGCGTGGAAGGCACAGTCTTCGGGCCTGAGGCGGCCAAGGCCGCCATCGCCGCCGCCGAAGCCCAGGTCCGCTCGGTCTTGGAAAAGGCCGCCTGAAGGCGGGCAAGGCCGCCAT
>NZ_JAYSBG010000327.1:0-3918 GCF_041915505.1 Rhodoblastus sp.
ACGCAGGGCGGCGCGCTCGATTTCGCTTTGCTGGTCGACGGCCTCGCCGCCGAGCGCGAACAGGGCATCACCATCGACGTCGCCTATCGCTATTTCAAGACCGACAAGCGCAGCTTCATCGTCGCCGACACCCCCGGCCACGAGCAATATACCCGCAATATGGCGACCGGCGCCTCGACCGCCGATCTCGCCATCATCCTGATCGACGCGCGCAAGGGCATCCTGCCGCAGACCCGGCGCCATTCCTTCATCGTCTCGATGCTCGGCGTGCGCGACGTGGCGCTGGCGATCAACAAGATGGACCTGGTCGATTACAGCGAGGCCCGTTTCAACGAGATCGTCGCGGCCTATCGCGACATGGCGCGCGATCTGAATTTCCGCTCGGTGACGCCGCTGCCGATCTCGGCGCTGAACGGCGACAATATCGCCTCGCTGTCGGAGCGCACGCCCTGGTTCCAGGGCGCGCCCTTGCTGCGCTATCTCGAAAATGTCGAGACCGCCGGCGCCGAATTGAGCGAGGCGGCGTTCCGCTTCCCGGTGCAATGGGTCAATCGCCCGAATCTCGATTTCCGCGGCTTCTCGGGCTGGGTGGCGAGCGGCTCCGTCAGGGTCGGCGACGCGATCGCCTCCTTGCCCTCCGGCAAGACCAGCCGGGTCGAGCGCATCGTGACCATGGACGGCGATCTCGACGTCGCGGTCGCGGGCCAGTCGGTCACGCTCACCCTCGCCGATGAAATCGACGCCTCGCGCGGCGACGTTCTCACCGGCGCCGTGAGCCAGCCGACGGTCGCCTCCGAAAGCCACGCCCGCCTGTTGTGGACGGCGGAAACCAACATGCATCCGGGCGCGTCCTATATCGTCAAGCTGGGCGCGCGCACGGCCAATGCCTCGATCGCGAAAATCCACCATCTGGTCGACATCCACACCTTCGAGCCGACCGAGGCCCATTCGCTCGGCCTGAACGAGATCGGCCTCGCCACCCTGCGGTTCGACCGGCCGATGATCCTCGCCGATTATCGCGACAATCGCGATCTCGGCGGCTTCATCCTGATCGACCGCATCACCAATGAAACGGTGGCTTTCGGCCTGATCGACCCGAGGGCGGCGGCGGAAGAGGACAAGCCGGCGCCGGCCCCGCCGCAGGAGCCGGTGTGGCCGCGTGTCCGGCAGCTCGTCCAGGCGAAGCTCGCGCCGGCCCTGTTCAGCGGGTTGTGCGTCGGCTCGGGCGCCGTCGTGCTGGGCGCGAGCCCGGTCACGGGCGTGCTGCTCGGCCTCGCCGACGCCGCGTTGCGCCCACTCGCGCGCGGGCTTTACACGGATTATCGCCGCAACGCCTCGCGGCGGGCGGCGGCCAAGCGCGCCGCCGAGCGCGAGGAGGCCCTGCGCGACGGCGACGGCATTTGAGCGAGTGCATAGCGTTTTCGAGCGAAGTGGATGCCGGTTCGCGTGAAGAAAACGCGTCAAAACAAAGATCTAGCTCGTTTCATTGTTTTCATGAAAACAATGAAACGAGCTAGAAGCCGGCGCTGAAGCCCCAGCCGTAATAGGTCATGGGGCCATCGGCATAGGGGCCGGGTCCATAGAGGCGGACGCCGGGGTCGGGCGCGAAGCGCGGCGCGCCTTCGGACACTTCATAGCCGCGCGTCAGCATGCAGTCCGAATAGACCGAATCATATTGACCTTGCAGGCTGGCGGACGTCTGGGCGGCCGCCGCCTGGTTGGTCGCGCCCTGCGCCCGAGCGCGGCAGGCGGAATCGTCGCGGACGAATTGCCGGTCGCTGACTCGCGGCCCGGCAAGGGCCGCGACGCTTGGTCCGGTAGGCTGCGTCGCGGCGCAGGCGCCAAGCGCCAGGGTCAGCGCCGCAACGAGAGCGAGGGGCGCCCGGGACGCCGGGCGGGTCTTCAGCTTGTCCATGCGCGGAACGTCGCACGGCCGGCGCGCCCGCGCAACGCTCAAACGTCGGCGTCCGGGCCGAGATCGAAATCGCGGCAGGAATGGCCGAAGGCGGCCAAAGCGTCTTCGAGATAATCGGGCAGCAATGGCTCGCCGAGCAGATAATGCGCCGTCGGGGTCTGGCTGCGCTCGCGCGCCTGCGCCACCGCCTCCTCCCAATCCTTCGGCTCGAAATCGCCCCGGCCGATCCACATCAAGGCGACCAGAGCCGTCGCCTCGTCCACGTCGAGATCCTCGACGAATTGCTCCAGTTCGGCATGGATCGGACCATAGGCCGCGTCGGTGAGGATGCTGCGCTCATCGTCGTCCGTGGCGTTGGAGGCGTCGGGCCGGGCGCCTTCGTCCTCGCTCAGCAATTCGCGCGCCTTGGCCGCGATGAAGCAGACCTTGCGCGGATTGATCTCCGGCATGGAGGGTGTCGTTTCGTCGATCGTGCGCATATTGGAACCGGCCGCGCCGCCTCCCTGTGGATTTGCGGGAACTATAGGCGTCCTCGCGGGAAGGCGCCTTGCGGAGAGTCAACGATGCGGCTCGATGGTCAGACTATCGAACCAGCGCGCGCCCGCAGGAATGTGATAGCGATGATCGCCGGTGAAAAAGGCGACCGTCAGATCGTCGGGCGGCGCGGCGATCTCTTCGAGATCGATCGACTGCGGCCTCCCAATGAAGCCGTCCTGCGTCATGGTCAAAGTATAGATCAGGCCATGGGCCATTTTTGCCCCGTAATCGGCCGGACGCTTGTAGAAGAACAGCAAGGCGTGCTCCAGCCAGGATGAATCGCGCGCCGTCACCATCCCCGGATTGCGATAGGGATAGGGCGTATGGCAGAGGATTTCCGGCCCTTCCACGCATTTGAACTCGCGCATGGAGAGAAAATATTGCGCGAATTTGGAATCGTCGAACACGATGTTGAAGCGCGCCCCGTCGCCCTCGGGCGTGAAGGTCACGGTGCCGATCACGATTGACTGGCCGTCCTCGGTATGGAGCACGATATCCTTGACGCCATTGAGCGCGGGCTCGACGGCCAAGGCCCCCGGGGCGCCGGCGACCAGCCAGGCCATGGCCGCGGCAGTGACGAAAAATGCGCGTCCGAACATGGCGCTCCCCGGTCGAACTTCTGTTTTCTTGCAATCTGGGGCCGCGCGCGGCTTTGCGCAAGCGGCGGAACGGGTGAAGGCCCAGGGCGATGACAGCTGGCGCGGAACATGCGACGCTGCGGCCCTGGCGGGAAAAGCGGGAGGAGCGGCTTGGACTGGCGTTGCGTGTTGGTCGCGATCGTGCTGGCGGCGACGACCCTCGTCACGCCCCGCGCCGCCCCGGCCAGAGAATCGACGCATTACGAGACCTCGGCCGCGCCGGGGACGATCGTGATCGACGCCAGCCGGCGCCGGCTCTATTTCATCCTCGGCGGCGGCAAGGCCATCGTCTATCCGGTCGGGGTTCCGAAGCGCGGCGCGGAATGGTCGGGAACGGCCAGCGTCAACGGCAAATTCGTGCGGCCGGACTGGGTTCCGCCCTCGGACGTGCGGGTGGAGGAGCCTTCCCTGCCCGCCCGCGTGCGCGGCGGCGCGCCGAACAATCCGATGGGCGCGCGGGCGATCACGCTCGACCGCTCGGACATCGCCATTCACGGCTCGACACGGCGCATGCGCGCGACCATCGGCGGCGCCGTGTCGCACGGCTGCATCCGGATGCGCAACGAGGACGTCATCGACCTCTATGGCCGGGTGCATGTCGGAACGCCGGTCCTGATGCTGCCGTGACGATCCGGCGGCAAAGGTTCGGCTTGTCGAAGCGTCCAATTCGGGGCATGGTCGCGACGCAAGAGCGCTCGCCCCGGATAGCGGCTGAAATCATGAAGGGCTCCATGAAACGATATGTTCTCACCGCCGTGATGGCGGCCTCGCTGGCTTTTCCCTTCGCCCGTCCGGTCCTGGCCGAGCCCCCGGCCGATGCGGCGGCGC
>NZ_JAYSBG010000328.1:0-3905 GCF_041915505.1 Rhodoblastus sp.
TGCGCGCGACCGGCCAGGTCGTCCGCTTCGACGGCTTCCTGAAACTCTATCAGGAAGGCAAGGACGACGAGGAGGACGAGGACTCCGGCCGCCTGCCCGCGCTCGACAAGGGCGAGGCGCTCAAGAAGGACAAGATCGACGCCACCCAGCATTTCACCGAGCCGCCGCCGCGCTATACCGAGGCGACCTTGGTGAAGCGGATGGAGGAGCTCGGCATCGGTCGTCCCTCGACCTATGCCTCGACCCTCGCCGTGCTGCGCGAGCGCGATTATGTGAAGCTCGAAAAGAAGCGCCTCGTGCCCGAGGACAAGGGGCGGCTGGTCACGGCCTTTCTTGAAAGCTTCTTCGGCCGCTACGTGCAATATGACTTCACCGCCGCGCTGGAGGAACAGCTCGACCGCGTCTCCAACGCCGAGATCGACTGGAAAGCGGTGCTGCGCGATTTCTGGCGCGATTTTTCAGCCGCCATCGACGGCACCAAGGAGCTGCGCACGACGCAGGTGCTGGACGGGCTGAACGACCTGCTCGGGCCGCATATTTTCCCGGCCAAGGAGGACGGCTCTAATCCCCGCGCCTGCCCTTCCTGCGGCAACGGCCAGCTCTCGCTGAAGCTCGGCAAGTTCGGCGCCTTTATCGGCTGCTCCAATTATCCGGAATGCAAATTCACCCGCACCTTGTCCGATCGCGGCGATGCGGCCAAGGCAGCCGAGGGCGAGCGCCCCGGCGTCAAGGTTCTGGGCGAGGATCCGAAGACGGGGCTGGAAATCACCCTGCGCGACGGGCGTTTCGGCGCTTATATTCAGGAGGGCGAAGGCGACAAGCCGCGCCGCTCCTCGCTGCCCAAGGGCCTCAAGCCCGAGGATGTGACGCTGGAAAAGGCGCTGGCTTTGCTGTCGCTGCCGCGTGAAGTGGCGAAACATCCCGAAAGCGGCGAGCCGATCTTGGCCGGCATCGGACGCTACGGCTCCTATGTCCAGCACAAGAAGACCTACGCCAATCTCGGCAAGGACGACGACGTGCTTGAGATCGGCGGCAATCGCGCCATCGATCTCATCCTCACCAAGGAAGCCGGCGGCGGCGGACGCAATGCCGGCGGCGAGATCCGCGCGCTCGGCGACCATCCCGAAGGCGGCGCCATCGCGCTCAAGGCCGGCCGGTTCGGGCCCTATCTGGCCTGGGGCAAGGTCAACGCCACTTTGCCGCGCGGCACGGACATGACCGGGCTGACGCTGGACAAGGCGGTGGAGCTGGTCAACGCCAAGGCCTCCGGCGCGCCTTCCGACGGGCGCGTGCTCGGCGACCATCCCGATGGCGGCAAGATCACGGCCCGCGCAGGCCGGTTCGGGCCTTATGTGTCGTGGGAAAAGGTCAATGCGACCCTGCCGAAATCGGTGACGCTCGATGACGTCACCCTGGAGCAGGCGATCCGCCTGCTCGAGGACCGCATCGCCTCGGGCGGCGCCAAGGCGCCGAAAAAGCCGGCCGCGAAAAAGGCGCCCGCCAAAAAGCCCGCAGCCAAAAAACCAACAGCGAAGAACGCGAAGGCCAAACCCGACATCGTCGATTCCGATGAGGCGCCGTTCGAGAACGCCGCTCCGGCGAAAAAGCCGGCGGTGAAAAAGGCCGCAGCGAAGAAATAGCGCCTATTCTTCCGCTGCGCCGTTCTCACCAGGATGGTTGCGGAAATGATCGCGGGCGTCGTCCTCGTCCACGGAAAAATGGACCAGGCGGCTGTTGACGCCATGCGCCACCAGAACGCGGCGCACCTCGCGCGAGGCGCCGCAGATATAGAGCCGCACGCCGCGCCGGCGCTCGCGCTCGACGAAACCATGCAAGGCGTGGGCGGCGGCGACGTCGGCCAGCGGCACGCGGGAAAGATCGAGCACAAAAGCCTTGGGCCGGCGGCCGATCTGGTCGAGCGCGGCGGCGACCATGCTGACCGCGCCGAAAAAGAACGGCCCGGAAATCCGGTAGACCACGAAATCCGGGTCGCGATTGACGTCCGGCCGCTCCGGTTCGATCACATCGACCATGTCGTCGTCGAGAATGGCCTCCTGTTTCTCCACCGCGACGATCCGCGCCATGCGGTGCATGAAGATCAGCGAGCCCAGCGTCACGCCCACCGCGATGCCGAGCGTGATGTCATGGACCACCGTGAGAATGGCGGTCGAGAACAACACCACCGTCTCGCCGGGATCATATTTGACGATGGTGACGATCTGGTCGCGCTCGATCATGTTCCAGGACACGATCACCAGCACGGCGGCGAGCGCGGCGAGCGGGATATAGGCCGCCAAAGGCGCCGCCAGCAGCATGAAAGCCAGCAGGAAGATCGAATGCAGGATGCCCGCGACCGGCCCGTGCGCGCCGGCGCGGATATTGGTCGCCGTGCGAGCGATGGCGCCGGTGACGCAGAGCCCGCCGAACAAAGCCGAGGCGATATTGGCCCAGCCCTGCGCGGTCAGCTCGCAATTGGAGCGATGCCGCCGCCCGGTCATGCCGTCGGCGACCACCGCCGAGAGCAGCGACTCGATGCCGCCCAGCACGGCTATGGCCATGGCCGCCGGGACGAGGCCGATCCAGTCCTGGATCGGGACGCTGGGCAGACTCGGCGCCGGCAGCACGCGCGGCACGCCGCCGAAACGCGTGCCGATGGTTTCCAGCGGCAATTGGAAGAAGAAGCTCGCCGCCGCCGCCAGAACCACCGCGATCAGGAAGCCCGGCCAGCGCGGCGCGGCGAAACGCAAGCCGATGATCAGCGCGAGACAGGCGCCGGCGACGGCGATGGCGTACGGATTGGCGGTCTCGCGCGCCGCCCAGAGCGCCTCGACCTTGGCGAAGAACTCCGCCGGCTCGTGGGCGATCTTCAGGCCGAATAATTCGTGCAATTGGCTGGCGAAAATGATCAGACCGATGCTCGCGGTGAAGCCGACCGCCACTGAATGGGGAATATATTTGATATAGGTCCCGAGCCGCAGATAGCCGATCAGCAGCAGGAACAGACCGGCCATGATGGTCGCGGCAAGAAAGCCGGAATAGCCATAGTGCTCGATCGTCCCGGCGACCAGCACGATGAAGGCGCCCGCCGGGCCGCCGATCTGGAAACGACTGCCGCCCAGCCCCGAAACGACCAGCCCGCCCACGGCCGCCGCGAACAGCCCGGCCTGCGGCGGCGCGCCGGAGGCGATGGCGATGGCCATCGACAACGGCAAAGCGACGATGGCGACCGTCAGCCCCGCGAGGACATCGGCGCGGAAATCGGCGGGGCCATAGCCCTCGCGCAGCGTCGTGACCAGCTTCGGCGTGAACAGATCGGCGAAATTTTCCGCGGCGACGATCTTTCGCCCGGAGGGGGGAGATATGGCGTTCATTGGAGCGCTTTCTGGCGCGACTCAGGGGGAGTTCCCCGATGGTCGCGCCATCACGCCGAAAGCGCAATGTCCCGGCTGGAAAAAAGCCGCCCGATCAATAGATCGGGAAGCGCGCCGTCAGGCCCTGGACGCGGGCGCGGACCGAGGCTTCGACCGCCGCATTGCCCTCGTCGCCGTTCTTGGCGCGGCCGTCGAGCGTCTCGACGATCAATTCGCCGACCTGCTTGAATTCGGCGACGCCGAAGCCGCGCGAGGTGGCGGCGGGCGCGCCGAGGCGGATGCCGGAGGTGATCCAGGGCTTTTCCGGATCGAACGGCACGCCGTTCTTGTTGCAGGTGATTTCCGCGCAGCCGAGGGCGACCTCGGCCTGCTTGCCGGTCAGCTTCTTGGGACGAAGGTCCACCACTAGCAGATGATTGTCGGTGCCGCCGGTGACGAGGTCGAGCCCGCCCGACAGCAGCGTGTCGGCCAAAGCCTTGGCGTTCTCGACGACCTGACGGGCATAGGCCTTGAATTCGGGACGCAGCGCCTCGC
>NZ_JAYSBG010000329.1:0-3893 GCF_041915505.1 Rhodoblastus sp.
TCTTCAACGGAGCCAAGCTGTTCGGCGGCGAGATGCGCTATGTGCTCGGCGGCTCCGGCCATATCGCCGGGGTCATCAACCCGCCCGGCCCCAAGCCGAAATATCAATATTGGACCGGCGAGCGCCCGTCCGGAACCTACGAGGACTGGGTCGCCAAGGCCGAGGAACATGCCGGCTCGTGGTGGCCGGATTGGGTCCAGTGGGTCACCGCCCAGGCGCCGGAAAAGGTTCCGGCGCGCGAGCCGGGCGGCGGCAAGGTCCCCGTGCTCGGCGACGCCCCCGGCGAATATGTCCGGGTGAAATCCTGATCCCAAGACCCCGGCGGCGCCAGCGCGTCCGGGGTTTTCGTTTCCTCCGGTCGCGCCGTTCCGCCCGCCCGGAACTTCGCGCCGCGCGCGGCATTGTCAGGGAAAGACGACCCGGCGCCCTTCTTGCCCCTTCGAGGCGAGACGCCCCGTCCGATCCCGAAACGAACCGCTCCGGGACCCTGCGGCGCCGGCGAGTGGTCTCCTTTCGGGACAGGAGTGCGATTATGGGTCAGTTCATCAGGATTTGCGGTCTGACCGGCGCGGCCGCTCTGGTCCTCGCCGCGGCGCCGGCGACCGCCGGCGGCCATTTCGGCGCCCCCGGCTTTGCCGGCCATGGCGGCGTCCGCATGGTGCGCCCGGGCATGGGGCCGCAAATGGGCCCTCGCCCTGGCGTCGTCGCCCGCCCCGGCTTCGTGGCCGGCGCGCGGCCGCCGTTCGCTCCGGGATTCCGTCCGGGCTATTTCGGTCCGCGTCCGGGCTTCTACGGCCCCTATAGCCGCTACGGCTATTATCGCCGCCCCTGGTTCGCCCCGCCCTACGCCTATGGCGCGGGGGGCTTCTGGTCGGGCGCCAATGTGGCGTACGCCACGCCCTACCCGGTCGACACCCCGGCCTATCCGCCTTATCCGCTCGGCTATGGCGACGCCAGCTATACGCCGACCGGCTATGGCGTGAGCTATAATGTGCCGCCGCCGGACTGGGCGCCGGCCAAGATCATCACGATCAGGGGCAACCGCGCCGTGCGCCAGACCTATCTGCGCCCGCGCCAGACGATCATCGTCCGGGGCTCGGCTTCGGTGGATTGAGCGGACAGCCCCCGGCGTCGCCGGGGGCTTTTCGTTACAGCCCGAGCATCAAGCCCAGATTTTGCACGGCGGCGCCAGAGGCGCCCTTGCCGAGATTGTCCAGCCGCGCCACGATCGCCGCCTGCCGGCGCGCCTCATTTGCGAAGACGCGGATTTCGAGGTCATTGGTCCCGTTGAGCGCCTCGGGCTCCAGCTTGCCGTTCTCTTCGGCCGCGACGACGCGAACGTGAATCTTGCCCGCATAATGGTCGGCCAGCACGGCTTCGAGATCGCCGGCATGGGGATGGCCCGGCAGATCGTCGAGCGACAGCGGCAGGCTGACCAGCATGCCCTGGCGGAAATTGCCGACCGACGGGACGAACACCGGCCGCGCGCGCAAACGGCCAAAAGCCATGATTTCGGGAATATGCTTGTGCTCCAGCCCCAGCGCGTAAAGCTCGAAGGCCGGCGCGCGGCCCGCCTCGTAATCCTCGATCATCTGCTTGCCGCCGCCCGAATAGCCGGAGACGGCGTTGATCGCGATCACATGGCCGGCGTCGATCAGCCCGGCGTCGACCAGCGGACGCAGGATGGCGATGGCGCCGGTGGCGTAGCAGCCCGGATTGGCGACTCGGCGCGCCTTGGCGATCTCCTCCGCCTGGCCGGGGGCGAGTTCCGGGAAGCCATAGGTCCAACCCGGCGCGACCCGATGCGCGGTGGAGGCGTCGAGCACGCGCGGGCCTTCGGCGCCGAGCGAATCGACCAAAGCCACGCTCTCCTTGGCGGCGCCGTCCGGCAGGCAAAGGATGGTCAGATCGACCGCGCGCAGGATATCGGCCTTGGCGCCGGCGTCCTTGCGCTTGTCGGGGTCGATCGAGACGATCGTCACATCCGCGCGCCCGGCCAGCTTTTCGCGGATCTGCAGGCCGGTGGTGCCAGCTTCGCCGTCGATGAAGATTTTTCTGGGCGCGTCGGTCATGTTGGTCTCCGTGGCGGATGGAGCGGTTTAGCGCAAAATGATGACGGACAAAACAAAACGGCGGGCTTTTGGCCCGCCGTTCCGCGAAAGGATCGTAAAGATCAGCGCTTCGAGAACTGGAAGCTGCGGCGGGCCTTGCGCTTGCCGTATTTCTTGCGCTCCACCACGCGCGAGTCGCGGGTGAGGAAGCCTTCCTTCTTCAGCGCCGAACGCAGGCCGGGCTCGTAATAGGTCAGGGCCTTGGACAGGCCGTGGCGCACCGCGCCGGCCTGGCCGGACAGACCGCCGCCGGCCACCGTGACCATCACGTCAAACTGGTTCTCGCGCTGGGCGACGCCGAGCGGCTGCTGCACGATCATGCGCAGCACCGGACGGGCGAAATAGGTGTCCAGCTCGCGGCCGTTGACAGTGACCTTGCCGGTGCCGGGCTTGACCCAGACGCGGGCGACGGCGTTCTTGCGCTTGCCGGTGGCGTAGGCGCGGCCGAGCTTGTCGAGCTTCTGGACGTGAACCGGGGCTTCCGGCGCCGGAGCGGCGTTCGCGCCTTTGAGGTCCTGCAGGGAGGAAAGGGTCTCGGCCATGGTCAGTCTTTCCGCGTATTCTTGGAGTTCAGGGCGGCGATGTCGAGAACGCTCGGGTTCTGCGCCGCATGGGGATGTTCGGCGCCCTTGTAGACGCGAAGATTGCCGAGCTGCTTCACGCCGAGCGGGCCGCGCGGCAGCATGCGCTGCACGGCCTTCTCCAGGACGCGCTCCGGGAAACGGCCTTCCAGGATGAACTTGGCGGAACGCTCCTTGATGCCGCCCGGGAAGCCGGTGTGGTGGTGATAGACCTTCTGGTCGCGCTTGCGGCCGGTGAAGACCACCTTGTCGGCGTTGACGACGATGATGTTGTCGCCGTCATCCATATGGGGCGTGAAGGTGGCCTTGTGCTTGCCGCGCAGGCGCAGCGCGATGAGCGAGGCGAGGCGGCCGACGACCAGTCCCTTGGCGTCGATCAACACCCATTTCTTCTCGATCTCGGCGGCCTTTGCCGAATAGGTCTTGCCGTACATTGTCTCTTTTCCAATAAAGCGCGGAGCGCGTTTCCGTCCCGGACATGTGCAGTCCCGGAACGGCGCGCCCCGGCGGGAAGATGCGGGCTTTTACGGGCGACCTTCCGCATTGTCAATCGCCTTTTCACGCGATTTCGCCCGGTTTTGCAGGCATTTTGCGGTATAGGTATATTGATACCTTATTTTTTCGCAGCCGGGATCGCATAGGTTCCCACCGCATGGGCCACCGGCTCGGCGGAGCCGTCGGCGAACAGGGTCGCCTCGCCCACCGCCAGCCTCTTGCCGAGCTTGAGCAGGCGGCATTCGACGATCACGTCGCCATGCGGCGGCCGCAGCAGGAAATTGATGTTCAAATTGCTGGTCACCGCCCCAAGCGTGCCCGGACCCATATGGGCGAGGATCGCCACCCAGATACCGACATCGGCCAAGGTGAACATGGCGGGGCCGGACACGGTGCCGCCCGGACGTAAATGGCGCTCATGGGCGATCAGGCGCAGCCGCGCGGTCATCGACCCGACCGCCTCGACCATGACGGTGCGGCCGCCATGGTGCAATTGCGGGAAGACCTCGTCGAGCAGCTTTTCGATCTCGTCGACGGTCATGATGGGCTGAGGCAAAGCCGATTTCGTCATTGCGGCGACTCACGGTCAGGGAAGAAAGACGGCCAGGATTGCGCAAAACGCCGGGCGTTTCCATGACCGCCTGCGACGCCGCTCCACCGGCGGGAACGATGGATTATTTTCCATGTCTTTCAGACAGTTATGCGG
>NZ_JAYSBG010000330.1:0-3880 GCF_041915505.1 Rhodoblastus sp.
TGTCACGCGCCAACTGGTCACGCGACAGGACGCAGTCTGGCGCCTAACGCCTGCGGGACCGTTAAACTTATCCCGCCAATGCCGCCTTTACCTGCCCGCTGACCTTGGCGAAATCCATCTTGCCGGCATGGCGCGCCTTCAGTTCGGCGATGACCTTGCCCATGTCCTTGATCGAGGCGGCGCCGGTTTCGGCGATGGCGGCCTTGATCGCGGCGGCGACGTCGTCCTCGCTCATTGGCTGCGGCAGGAAGCTGGTGATGACCGCGATTTCCTCGCGCTCCTGGGCGGCGAGTTCGGGGCGGGCGTTGTTCTCGTAGATTTCGGCCGATTCCTGGCGGCTCTTCACCAGCTTCTGGAGCAGCGCCAGAATATCGTCCTCGCCGACTTCCTTGCCGGAGCCGCGGGCCTCGATGTCCTTGTCCTTCAGCGCGGCGGAAATCATGCGGATGGTCTCGACGCGGCGCTTTTCGCCCGCCTTCATGGCGAGCTTGAGTTCCGAGGTGAATTGTTCGCGCAGCATGACGATGTCCTGTTTCTTCTGAAAGCCGCGCACAAAACTTGCGCCGGGAGGCCAAGCCTCTTAAATGCAAGCGGCCGCGCGCAAGTTCCCCGGCTTTTGCTCCGGGGGCGGCTCAATCGCGCAAATCTGTAGAGTGGTCAGGATGCAGGATCAAGCCCGGGATCAAGTCAACGAAAACGGATGGGCGCGGCCCGTTCCCACCGCTTTGCTGGTCCTGGCGGACGGAACCGTGATCGAGGGATATGGCTTTGGCGCGCCCGGCAAGGCGGTCGGCGAGGTCTGTTTCAACACCGCCATGACTGGCTATCAGGAAATTCTCACCGATCCGTCCTATGCCGGCCAGATCGTGACCTTCACCTTCCCCCATATCGGCAATGTCGGCGCCAATGACGAGGATGTCGAAACGGTCGATTATTCGCGGGTGCAGGGCGCGCGCGGGGTGATCGTGCAGGCGCCTGTCACGCAGCCGTCCAGTTTCCGGGCGCAAAAGGGTTTCGAGGACTGGCTGAAGGCGCGCGGCATCATCGGCCTTTCCGGCGTGGACACCCGCGCGCTGACCGCGCTGATCCGCGAGAAGGGCATGCCCAATGCGGTCATCGCCCATGATCCCGAAGGCCGGTTCGATCTCGACGCGCTGAAGAAAGAGGCGGCGGCCTGGCCGGGCATTGACGGCATGGATCTGGTGCCGGGCGTCACAGCCGAGAACGATTACGGCTGGACCGAGACCACCTGGAAGCTCGGCGCGGGTTATGGCGCGCAGGACGGAACGCGCTTCAAGGTGGTGGCGATGGATTTCGGCGTGAAGCGCAATATCTTGCGCCTGCTCGCCGAAGCCGGCTGCGAGGTCAAGGTGGTGCCGGCGACGACCAGCGCCGAGGACATTCTCGCGCTGAAGCCCGATGGCGTGTTCCTGTCCAATGGCCCCGGCGATCCGGCCGAGACCGGCAAATATGCCGTGCCGACCATTCGCAAGATCCTCGAAGCCAAAGTCCCGACCTTCGGCATCTGCCTCGGCCATCAGATGATGGCGCTGGCGGTCGGCGCCCGGACCCTGAAAATGCGCCAGGGCCATCACGGCGCCAATCATCCGGTCAAGGATTTCACTACCCACAAGGTCGAGATCGTCTCGATGAACCACGGTTTCGCGGTCGATCCGGCGACGCTGCCGGCCAATGCCGTGGAGACTCATAAGTCGTTGTTCGACGGCACCAATTGCGGCATCGCCTTGACCGACCGGCCGGCCTTCTCGGTGCAGCATCATCCCGAGGCCTCGCCGGGCCCGCAGGACAGCCATTATCTGTTCGCGCGTTTCGTCGAACTGATGGAAAAGCGCCGCGCGGCGTAACGAGCGCCGGTTCTTGCCAGGCTGGGTCGAGGCCGCGTCCCGTTTCGCGGCCTTTTCCTATTGGTAATGGCCGTGGCGTTGCAGCATTTCGTATTTGTAGCCGTCCGGGTCCTGAACGAAGAAGAAGCGCGCGATCAGGTTCCCGTCTGGCGCGAATTCCTTGATGTCGAGCGGGTTGAAGCCGAGCTTCTGAAAGCGCGCATGTTCGGCGGCGAGGTCGTCGACCACAAAGGCGACATGGCCATAGGCTTCGCCATGCGCATAGGGCTCGGTCCGGTCCTTGTTGACCGTGAGCTCGATTTCGAAATCGACTTCCGGATTGCGCAGATAGATCAGTGTGAAGCTGGGAAAATCCAGTCGGCTGGACGGCTTTAGTCCGAACGCCTTGTCATAGAATTCCACCGACCGCTGTTCGTCGAGAACGCGGATCATGACATGGATCGCCTTGGCCATCATCTGCCCTTTGTCTTGGTCGCGCGAGCGCGCTTCGACGCAAGCTTAGCGGCGGGCAGGGGCGGCGGGTGGTATTCCGCTGTTACTATTCGCTGGAAATGGTCAGGCGACCCGCCGCCCGTCGAGCGAGGCCGCCGCCGGCCCGTTCTCCAGGGCGACGATGCAGATACATCGCAAATGGGAGGCGAAATTGGCCACTTCGCCCCACAGACCGAGAATTTCGTCATGCAGGGTCGAAATGAAACGGGGCACGCTCATCTCCTGCTGGCGGGCGATCTGTTCGAGAATGCGCCAGAAGATTTTTTCAAGTCGAATGCTGGTCGATTGCCCGTTCAGCCGGATCGAGCGCGTCTCGAAGGCGTAGGAATCCGGATGCTGGTTCGCAAAAAAACGGCACATGATTGCCTCCCTTCGGCGGCTGTCCCTTGTTTTTCCGCACCGGTCGTCGCCGGTTTCGCGTGAGCCCTTGTTTCCGCCGACGACAGATTATGCGTAGCAGCCGCCTTGGCTAGGCGCGAAACGAAAAAAGTTCGGCTGGACGATCCAAGACGAGGAGCGAAAGACCTTCGCGTCTCAGCCGTGCTTTTCCATGAACTCCGCCTCGAACTGGGCGAAAACCTCCGCCGGCATGGCCGAACAATTGGCCATGGTCGGGAAATCCTTGGCCTTGACGTCGAGCAGATAGGCGGCGGCCGCCGTGCGCATGGTCGCGCCGACCTCGGCGTAGCGGCGATTATGGCGAAAATTCTTTTCCGCATAGCCGAGCACATCGGGGAAGACCAGCACCTGGCCGTCATTATGCGGCCCCGCGCCGATCCCGATCGTGGCGGCCTTGATCGCCCGCGTCACGGCGGCGGCGAGCTCGGCCGGCGCCAGTTCGATCACCAGCATGAACACGCCGGCCGCGTCGAGCGCCTTGGCGTCGGCGAAGATTTTCGCGGCTTCCTCGAAAGTCTTGCCGTGGACACGCCTTTCGCAATGCTGCGGCTCATAGCCGAGATGGCCGCAGACCGGAACGCCGGCGGTGGCGAGCACCTGCACCAGCTCGGGATGGGCGCCTTCGAATTTCACCGCATCGGCGCCGGCCTGTTGCAGGAATTTGGCGCTGGCGACGGCCTGTTCGGGCGAATCATAGGTCGCGAAGGGCATGTCGGCGATGACGAATGTGTCGGGCGCGCCGCGCCGCACGGCGCGGGTGTGATGCGCCATATCGGCGAGGGTGACCTCGCGTTCGCTGGCGTAGCCCAGAATATTCACGCCGACGCTGTCGCCGACCAGAATCACGTCGATCCCAGCCTGTTGCTGCGCGCGCGCCTGGGGCGCGTCATAGGCGGTGAGCATGGCGATTTTCTCGCCATGGCGCTTCATTTCGGCGAATCTGGCTAAAGAGCGCATGGAAATTCTCGTCATTTCCCGAAGGACGGCCGCCAGCGGCGCGTCCTCGACCTGAATTATGCGATCCGCCGCTGGCGGCCACTCTCTATCTGTCTGTGCTTCGCGCGTCTACAAGATGGCGGCGAAACGTTTTTTGCATGACCGCCCTGTGGATAGCGGCGACAAGC
>NZ_JAYSBG010000331.1:0-3859 GCF_041915505.1 Rhodoblastus sp.
TGGCGACATCGGGGGCGCCGTCGAACGCGGCCTGGAGTTCCGCGAGGCGCGCGGCGCGCCCACAATAGAAGGCGTGCTCCAGCCTCGGGCCAAGGCCCACGCCGGCTTCGGCGGCGAAGGCATAGGCCGCGCCGATGGTGACGCCGGAATCGCCCGGAACCGGCGGAACCCAGAGGCGCAGCCGCGCCGTCCGGCCAAGGGCGCGGCGGTAATAGGCCTCGTCGAACCGTTCCAGCAGCCGCATATTGGCCACCGCATTGAGCGCCGCGCCGCCGGTGAGGACCAGTTGTTCCGCGCCGGTTTCGCGGATCAAAGCGTCGATGACGTGAAACAACCCGTCCTCGAACACCAATTGCGTCGCCGCCGCCTTATCCAGCCGCTCCTGCGTGTTCGGCCGATGACGAATGTCTTCGACCCGCAGCACGGAATCCGGGTTCCACATCTGCTCCGGCGCGATGGGCGCGCCCAGAATGTCGATCAGCTCCGGCGTATAAGGCTTGTACAGCATGCTGCGCGGCCAGTTCGCCAGCGACCGGTTGAGGCGCAGATCGCCGCCGGGCCGAAAGTCGAAAATCGCGCGCAGTCTTTGATAGTAAGGATTGGTCGCGCGGTTCATGTCGCCATAGGCGGTCGCGCCCATATAGCGCCCCTCGCTGCTCAGCGCGGTCCAGCCGCCCTGGCTCGAGCTGATGACGGCGTAGAACATGCCGAGCGAATCGAACAGGCTGGCGTTGGACCGGATCGGCCGCACGCGTCCATTCTCGCCGAGATAGAGCGAGATCGAGCCGAAATCGCCCGAACCGTCGATGACCACCACCATGGTCGGCGAAGGCTCGGCGGCGAAGGGCGAAACCTGATAGGAAAAGACGGCGTGATTGTCGTGATGCCTCATGCCGATGATCGGCGCCGGCCGGTCCAGGCCGAACAGAGCCGCCAACTCCTGCGGGGCGCGCAGCCCGGCCCGCAATTGCCGGCCGTCATAGCTCGGCGGATGATCGCGCAGGGCGAGATCGAGGCTCGCGGGGAATTCCTCCAGCATCGACCGGAAGCCTGAGGCGAAAAACAAGGCGAGATCATAGGTCGCGAGCCAGGCGACGACCCTGTCCGGGGAAATGCCCCGCTCCGCCATCTGCTCCGCCAGCGCGGCGAGAGAATGGCGCGGATAAAGGTTGGAATGTTTCTCGCCGGAAAAGCGCTCTTCCTCATTATTGCAGATGATGTGCGGTCCACCCGAAGGCGTCACCTCCACCAAAGCGACGCCGGTGTTGTGAAAGCCGCCAATATTGACGCCGACCAGATAAGCCGTCTCGCCCCGCTCCAGCCGCGCGGCGAGTTCGCGCGCGCGTTCGGCGGCAAAGGCGCTGTCCGGCCGATGGAAGTTGCGGGAGCGGAAATATCGCTCCGCCGCGGGGAGCATCGCCCGAAAGCCCAGCGCGGCGAGGCGGGGCCGCAAAGGCGCATAACGGGGCGCTGTGCCTGTCGTGGTCATGAAAACTCCCAACGGAAGTCCGCGCGCTGCGCTCGGCGGCGCGCCCGCCGCACGATGAAATATCGCTCGTGTCGCGGCGGCCGTTCCTTCAAAACCTTGTCGTCGAAGCTAAGGCGAAAATCGTTTTTTTGAAAATCGATGAATGACGACGCCCAGTGACGCGTCAGGCCAAAGCCTCGCCGGCCAATGCCATATCGTCGCGATGGATCATTTCCACCCGGCCCTCGATTCCGAGGATCGCCGCGATCTCGCGCGAGGTCCGGCCGATGATCCGCGCCGCCCGCGCGGAATCGTGGCCGACCAAGCCACGGCCGATCTCGCCGCCCTGAAGATTGCGGATCAACACGCAATCGCCGCGCTGAAAATCGCCCTCCACGGCCCTGACGCCCGCCGGCAGCAGGCTGGCGCCGCCGATGATGGCCCGCGCGGCGCCGTCGTCAATCGTCACCACGCCCTGCGGCGCGAGCGAACCGGCGATCCATTTCTTGCGCGCCGTGACCGGCGACGAGGGCGTCAGGAACCAGGTGCAGGGCTCGCCCCGCGCGATGCGGCCGACCGGATTGGGCTGCTGGCCGTCGGCGATCACCATATGGGCGCCGCCGGCGGTGGCGATCTTGCCGGCCTCAATCTTGGTCTGCATGCCGCCGCGCGACAGTTCCGAGGCGGCGCCGCCCGCCATGGCCTCGATCTCGGCGGAAATATGCGGCACGACCGGGATCAGCCGCGCATTGGGGTTCTGCGCGGGCGGCGCTTCATAAAGGCCGGCGACGTCGGACAGCAGGATCAGCAGATCAGCCGAAGCCATTGTGGCGACGCGCGCGGCGAGGCGGTCATTGTCGCCATAGCGGATTTCGCTGGTCGCCACCGTATCGTTTTCGTTGATGACGGGCACGGCGCGCATGGCCATCAGCCGCGCGATCGTCTCGCGAGCGTTGAGATAGCGTCGGCGCTCTTCCGTATCGCCGAAGGTGACGAGAATCTGCCCCGCCACGATCTTGCGCTCGGCCAAAGCCTCGGCCCAGATGCGCGCCAGAGCGATCTGGCCGACCGCGGCGGAGGCCTGCGAATCCTCCAGCTTGAGCGCGCCGGGCGGCAGGCCGAGCACCGAGCGGCCGAGCGCCACCGCGCCGGAGGAGACCACCAGCACATCGGCGCCGCGCCGGTGCAGCGCCGCGAGATCGTCAGCAAGGCCGTGCAGCCATTCGCGCTTGACCACGCCGCGCGCGCGATCGACCAGCAAGGAAGAGCCGACCTTGACGACAACGCGCTTGAATTGGTCGAGTTTGGGAAGTTCCATCGTTCTTTCTACAATTTCAACGAGCCGCGCCGGGCGACGCGCCTTGTCCCCTCTCCCCGCCTGCGGGGAGAGGGAGAGGCCCGGCGAAAAAGCGCGGCGCCTTTGGCCGCATCACGGCCGCCATTCGGGTTGCGGCGTGAGGGCCGCCTCCTGCCGCCGGCGGGACTCGATGATCCGCCACAAGGCGCGCAGCACCTCTGTCACGCCCTCGCCCGCGATCGACGACATTTTGAACGGCGCGGGCGGCTTCTCGCCCTCCGCCAAAGTCGGGCCCGCGCTGCGTATGGCGCGTTTGAGCCGCTCGACCTGTTGTTTGAGCGTGTCGGGATCGACCGAATCCACCTTGGACAGAGCGACGATCTCCGGCTTGTCCTCCAGCCCATGGCCATAGGCGGCGAGTTCGCCGCGCACGATCTTATAGGCCTTGCCGGCATGTTCGTCGGTGGCGTCGATCAGATGCAGGATCACGCCGGTGCGTTCGACATGGCCGAGAAAGCGGTCGCCAAGGCCATGCCCCTCATGCGCGCCCTCGATCAGGCCGGGAATGTCGGCCAGCACGAATTCCTTGCCGTCGACATGGACCACGCCGAGATTGGGATGGAGCGTGGTGAAGGGATAGTCGGCGATCTTGGGCCGCGCGGCCGAAACCGTCGCGAGAAAGGTCGATTTGCCGGCATTGGGCAGGCCGACGAGACCGGCGTCGGCGATCAGCTTGAGGCGCAGCATGATGGTGCGCTCCTCGCCCTCCTGGCCCGGATTGGCGCGGCGCGGCGCGCGATTGGTCGAGCTGGTGAAATGCAGATTGCCGAAGCCGCCGTTGCCGCCCTTGCAGATCACCACCCTCTGGCCGACTTCCGTGAGGTCGGCGATCAGCGTCTCGCCGTCCTCCTCGAAGATCTGCGTGCCTTCCGGCACTTTCAGCACGGAATCGGCGCCGCGCCCGCCAGCGCGGTTCTTGCCCATGCCATGCATGCCGGTCTTGGCCTTGAAATGCTGCTGATAGCGGTAGTCGATCAGCGTGTTCAGCCCGGAGACGCATTCGGCCACGACATCGCCGCCGCGCCCGCCGTCGC
>NZ_JAYSBG010000332.1:0-3844 GCF_041915505.1 Rhodoblastus sp.
ATGCGCTGCGCCGCCGCGGTCTTGTCGTTTTGTAGGGTCACGCCAGCCATCTTCCTGCTCATCTGTCAGATATAACACGCGGCTGGAGTTTTTTGAACGGTTCTAAACACGAAGTAAAGCCGTTTCCGCCGCTTTGTTGCTGCTACGCAAGCACGGCGCCAATTCGCCAATCCGCGATCTGTCCCTTGACGCGGGGGGCGTCGAGGACACATAAGTTTCATCATTGCCAAGGGGAGCCCCGCCAGGGGGCTGAGAGGCTGGCGGCGTCGCTGCGCAAGCAGAGGACGGCCCGGCGACCCTCAGGCGGCCTCGACAGGCCGCCGCACCTGATCCAGTTCGCACTGGCGGAGGGATGGCGCGAAACGAAGGTCTCCTTCGCTCACGCCCGTTTCTTTTCCGGGGCTTTTTCCGCCAAAAAGGCGGGTGACGAGGGCGAGACATGCGCATTCGCATCATTGGCGCCGGCGCGGCCGGGCTGACCGCCGCATACGAACTCGTCACGCGCGCCAAGGCGGCCGGCCGCGACATCGCTCTGGAAATCGTCGAGAAACAGCCGGGCCCGGGCCGGGGCTGCTCCTTTTACGCCGGCGGCATGATCGCGCCCTGGTGCGAGGCTGAATCGACCGAGCCGATCGTGGCGACCCTTGGCGCCGAAGCGTTGGATTTCTGGACGAACGTCCTTCCGATTGCCGAACGCCGGGGCAGCCTGGTGGTGGCGCCCCAACGCGACCGCGCCGAACTGGTCCAGTTCTCGCGGCGCACCTCGCATTTCGCCACGCTCGACCGCGACGGCCTCGCCGCGCTGGAGCCCGACCTCGCCGATAATTTCTCCGGCGCGCTCTATTTCGAGGAGGAGGCGCATCTCGCGCCGCGCGCGGCCACCGCCCATCTCGCCGGCCTGCTCGCTGCCGAGCGCAATGTCGCCTTTCATTATGGCGTCGACGCCGCAACCCTGCCCGACCGTTGCGATTGGGTGCTGGATTGCCGGGGATATGCCGCCAAGCCCAATCTTTCCGGCCTGCGCGGGGTCAAGGGCGAGATGATGATCCTGCGCTCGGCGGATATCCGGCTGTCGCGCCCCGTTCGCATGCTGCATCCGCGCCATCCGGTCTATGTCGTGCCGCGCCCCGACGGGACCTTCATGGTTGGTGCGACGATGATCGAGAACGAGGAGCGGGCGCGGGTCACGGCGCAATCCCTGGTCGAGCTGGTCAATTCGGCCTTCGCGATCCATCCGGCTTTCGCCCAGGCCGAAGTGGTCGAGACCGGCTCGGACGTGCGGCCGAGCTTCGCCGACAATCTGCCGCGAATCGTGCGCGACGGGCGCCGGCTGTTCCTCAACGGGCTTTACCGGCACGGCTTCCTGCTGTCGCCGCCGCTCGCCAGCCGCGCCGCGCGGGTCGTGCTGGAAGACGCTTATTTTCCGGAGGTCATGGATGAAGATCGTGGTCAATGGCGAGACGCGCGACGTGTGCGCGCCTGACCTCGCTGCGCTGCTCGCTGAACTCGACCTTGGTTCGGACCATGTCGCCACCGCGGTCAATGAGAATTTCGTGCGCGCCAAGGATCGCGCCGGCCGGGTTCTGGCCGAGGGCGACCGGGTCGAGATCCTGACGCCGCGCCAAGGTGGATGATGCGCGGATGATGAGGCGATGATGAGGCGATGAGATGAACGATCCCGTGCGTTTCTACGATACCGAACTGACCTCGCGCCTGCTGGTCGGCACAGCGCAATATCCCTCGCCCGCCATTCTCGCCGAGGCCCTGGCGGCTTCGCGCGCGGAAGTGGTGACCGTTTCCCTGCGTCGCGAGGCCGGGGGCGGGCGCGCCGGCGAAAGTTTCTGGGGCCTGATCCGGGGGCTCGGGCTGCGCGTGCTGCCCAATACGGCCGGTTGCCGCACCGTCAAGGAGGCGGTGTCGACCGCGCAGATGGCGCGGGAATTGTTCGGCACCAATTGGATCAAGCTGGAGGTGATCGGCGAGGAGGACCTGCTCGCGCCGGACGTGTTCGGGCTGGTCGAGGCCGCGCGCATCCTGTGCGACGACGGCTTCTGCGTCTTTCCCTATACGACCGACGATCTGGTGGTGGCGGAAAAGCTGCTCGACGCCGGCTGCAAGGTGCTGATGCCCTGGGGCGCGCCGATCGGCTCGGGCCGGGGGCTCAACAATCTGTTCGCCTTGCGCGCCATGCGGGCGCATTTCCCCAATATTCCGCTGGTGATCGACGCCGGCCTGGGGACGCCGTCGCAGGCGGCGCACGCCTTTGAGCTGGGCTATGACGCCGTGCTGCTCAATACGGCGATCGCCCGCGCGGGCGATCCGATCGCCATGGCGCGGGCCTTCGCTTTGGCATGCGAAGCCGGGCGGGCGGCGTATCGCGCGACGCCGATGGAGCCCAAGGACATGGCCGCCCCTTCTACCCCCGTGCTGGGCCGCGCCTTTTCATGAAACTCGATCCCTTCTACCTCATCGTCGATCATGTCGACTGGATCCGCCGCCTGCTGCCCTGCGGGGTGAAACTCGTCCAGTTGCGGGTGAAAGAGACGAGCGAGCCCGATCTGCGCGCCCAGATCGCCGCCGCGCGCGATCTCTGCCGCGATTACGGCGCGCAATTGATCGTCAATGATTATTGGCGGCTCGCCCTGGAGCTTGGCTGCGATTTCATCCATCTCGGCCAGGAGGACCTTGCGGCGGCCGATCTCGTCGCCATCCGCCGGGGCGGGCTGAAGCTCGGCGTCTCGACCCATGACGACGCCGAACTGGGGACCGCGCTGGCGGCGCGCCCGGATTATGTCGCGCTGGGCCCGGTCTTCCCGACCCTGCTCAAGAAAATGCCCTGGGCGCCGCAGGGATTGGAAAAGATCGGCTTGTGGAAAAGCAAGATCGGCGACACGCCGCTGGTCGCCATCGGCGGGCTGACGCCGGAGCGCGCGGTCGAGGCCCTGCGCGCTGGCGCGCAAAGCGCGGCCGTCGTCACCGACATCACCCTCAACGCCGACCCCGAGGCGCGGACGCGACTATGGTTCACGGCGACCCGGACTTTCGCCTGACGGAAAAAGGCGTTATCACGCGGCGGAGGCGCCGCGCGGCGGAGCCGAAAGGAGACCGTCGATGTCCGATCCCCGATATGACGATCTCGTCGCCCATGCGGTGAAGTCGATTCGGGCGGCCGAGGTCTTTTCCAAGCCCTATCCTCATCTGGTCTTCCGCAATTTCTGGCCGGAGGATTTTTATCAGGAGCTGATCGTCAACCGCCCCGATGAGGCGGGCTATGTTCAGCTCAACGGCGCCAATACCCGCCGGCAGTTCACCTTGTTCGACGGCTCCTGCGACGCCGGCGACGATTATCGCCGCGCCTTGTGGAAGCTGGTGTCCGATGTTTGCTCGGATGCCGAAGTGGAGGCCGCCCTGCGCGAGCAGCTCGACGAGGGCCTGCGCATTCGCTCCAAGGCCAGCAAGGAAGGCTGGCCGGTTCCGATGTATCCGCGCCCGGTGCTCTACGCCGATTATGACGGCTATCGAATCAAGCCGCATCCCGACACCCGGCGCAAGGTCATGACCGTGCTGATCTATATGCCGGAGGACGACAGCCAGAAGGCGCTCGGCACCACTCTCTACCGCCTCTCGCCCAAGGGCCTGTTTTCGTGGAAGAGTTTCGGCCTTGCCGAGGACAAGACCGTGCCTTTCCTGCCCAATACCGGCTGCGCCTTCGTGGTCATCCACCCGACCTATGATTTCCTGCGCACGAGCTGGCACGGCCGCGATTCGATCAATATCGACAATTCCAAGCCGCGCTTTTCGATCCTCAACACCTATTACGCCCAGCCGGTCCAAAAGGCGGTTT
>NZ_JAYSBG010000333.1:0-3834 GCF_041915505.1 Rhodoblastus sp.
CGCGCTTCCGCGAGCGTCAGGCGGGTCAGATCGGACATGAAAAACTCCCGCCTTATTCGATCACTTTCGGCACGACGAAGAACCCGTCCTCGCGCGCCGGGGCGTTGGCCAGCACCTTGTCGACGATCTCGCCATCGGTCACGACGTCCTGGCGCTTCTTCATCGTCATGGGCAGCACCGAGGTCATTGGCTCCACGCCTTCGACATCGACCGCGTTCAGTTCCTCGACAAAGCTCAGGATCGCATTGATCTCGTTCTGCAAATAGGGCGCTTCCTGCTCGCTCACGCGAATGCGAGCGAGATGGGCGATACGCCGCACCGTCGCCAGATCGACCGACATGATGGCTCCGTGCTGAAGGGGACGGCTTTAGCGCCGTCCTGAAGGATTTAGCCTATACAGAAGGCGTCAAAGCGGCGCAACGATTGCGTCTGATAATGACGCGACGGGGCGATGCAGGAGCAGGCAAAGTGAACCATGAGGTCGATATCGTCATCATCGGCGCCGGAGCGGCGGGAATCGCCGCGGCGCGGCGTCTCGCCGATGCGCCTTTGAGGGTTCTGGCGGTTGAAGCCGCGCCGCGCGTCGGCGGACGGGCCTGGACGGCGACGGTCAATGGCATGAGCCTCGATTTCGGCGCCGAATGGCTCCATTCCGGCGCCCGCAATCCCTGGGCGGCGCTTGGCAGCGACCTCGGCTTCGCCATCGACCGGCGCCGCGCCAATTGGTGGATGCAATATAACGATCTCGGCTTTTCGCCGGAGGAACAGGAGGCGGCGAGCGCCGCCTATGCGGCCTGGAGCGAAGGTCTCGCGGCGGCGCCGGACGATTGCGCGGCCAAGGCTTTGCCGGCCGACGGCGCGTGGAACGGCTATATCCGTGCAATCGCCTCCTATGTCAGCGGCGCTGAACTGGAACATCTGTCAGGGCGCGACTATGCGGCCTATGACGAAGCCGCCGACGCGGAGAATTTCCGCTCGCCGGAAGGGTTCGGCGCGCTGATCGCCGCCGCCTGGCCCGAAAATGTCGCATTGCGCCTGGCGACGCCCGTGCAGGAGGTCGCGTTGACGCCGGATGGGATTGCGCTTTCGACCCGGGCCGGCTCAATCCGAGCCGGCGCCGCCATCGTCACCGTCTCGACTGCCGTGTTGGCCGGCGATTCGATCCGATGGCCGAACGAGATCGGGGACTGGCGCGAGGCCGCCCGTCGCCTGCCACTGGGGCGCAATGAAAAGATCTTTCTCGAGATCGTCGCGCCGGGCTTCTTCGAGGATGACACGCATCTGATCGGCAACCCGCGCGATCCCGCCGCCGCAGCCTATGACATTCGCCCGTTCGGGCGGCCGGTGATCGAATGTTTCCTCGGGGGCGCCAGCGCGGCGGCGCTGGAGCACGAGGGACCCGCCGCAAGCTCTGCCCGCGCCATCGACGAACTGGCCGGCCTTTTCGGCGCGGACGTGCGGCCCGCCCTTCGTCCGCTCGCAGCCACACATTGGGGCCGCGACGACAGGATCGGCGGCGCCTACAGCTATGCCTTGCCGGGCGCGGCGGAGGCGCGCGCCGATCTGGCGCGTCCTTTCGACGACCGATTATTTTTCGCCGGCGAGGCGACGGACCCGCGCGACTTCACCGCCGCCCACGGCGCTTATGCGAGCGGCCGCCGCGCCGCCGAAGAGGCGCTCGCGGCATTGGCGCGCCAGCGCAAGTAAAATGCCTTAAAACTGGATCGCCTCGCCGATCCGGGGCGTGTGAACGCGCACGGCCGAGCCCTGCATGGCGGCGACGAAGGCGTCCGGCGTCTGGTCGATGATCGGGAAGGTGCCGTAATGCATCGGAATGACGTGGCGGAAATCGAAATAGCGGCGCGCGGCCAGAGCCGCCGTCGGGCCGTCCATGGTGAAGCGGTCGCCAACGGGGATCAGGCCGATCTCCGGCTGGTACATTTCCCGGATCAGCTCCATGTCGCCGAAAATGGCGGTGTCGCCGAAATGATAGACGCGCGGCTCGCCATCCGCGCTCAGCACCACGCCATTGGGATTGCCGAGATAGACCGCGTTGCCGTCGACCATCGTGCTTGAGGAATGCAGCGCCGGCGTGAAGGACACTGAGAAAGCGCCGCAATCGATCGTGCCGCCGGTATTGCCGGGATTGATGTTTTCCGCGCCCTTGCCGTGCAGATACATGCAGATCTCGAAATTGCCGACCACCTGCGCGCCGGTCTTTTTCATGATCTCCGGCGCGTCGCCGATATGGTCGTCATGACCGTGGGTCAGCACGATATGGGTGATCCCTGCCGAAACCGCGTCGAGATCGCCGGTGAATTTCGGATTGCCGGTGAGAAACGGGTCGATCAGGATGTGGGCGTCGCGCAGGTCGATGCGAAAGGCCGAATGGCCGAGCCAGGTGATTTTCATCGTTTTCGCCTCGGGAAATGAAATCGTCGCGGGCGGCTGGCGCAGGCCTTTGGCGCTGGCCTTGGCGCCCGGCCCATGCTAGCCGAAAACCATGAGCGAAGAGCAGGAAAAAGAGCAGAAGTTCGAGCCCGTCATGAGTCTGGAGGCGCTCCCCAGCCTGTTGCGGCGCAATGACCGCCTGATGGGGATCGACTTGGGCACGAAAACCATCGGCCTTGCCCTGTCAGATGTCGAACGCCGCCTCGCCACGCCGTTGGAGACGATTAAGCGCGTCAAATATACGCCCGACGTCGAGAAAATGCTGGCTCTGGCCGACAAGCACGGCGTCGTCGCCTTCATCATCGGCCTGCCGCTCAACATGGACGGCACGGAAGGCCCGCGCTCGCAATCGACCCGCGCCTTCGTGCGGCAAACCGCGCCGCTCGCCCGTAGGCCGTTCGTGTTCTGGGATGAGCGGCTGTCGACCGCCGCCGTCACCCGCGAATTGATCGCGCAGGACGTCTCGCGCGGAAAGCGCGCGGAGGTTGTGGACCGCATGGCCGCCGCCTATATCCTGCAGGGCGCGCTCGACCGCCTCGACCGCCTCGGGTGAATGCCCTTAGCGCGAATTTTTTCGGCGAAGCTCTTTCCTTTTCCACGCTGTAAGGTTAGCTTTCCCTTGGGTTTCAAGTCCTGCGCGCGCGTGTTGCGAATCGGCCCGCGCGCGATGGACGAAACGGAACGACAGGATCGAAAGAAGGATTGCGGCCTTCCCTTAAGACAACCATAAGTTGAATTTATTCACAGGCGGTATATTCCAGGCGAAAAGCAGCGCCCTGCTGGCGCGCCGCGCCGAGGGTTCTTGCCGCAAGGTCCTTCCTGAACGAAATCCGGTGAGTCATGCTCAAGAAATCCAAAGGCAGCGCCGTCGGAACCTCCCGCCCCACGGCCGGCGCGTCGGCGCGGGGACGGGCAGCAGCGTCAAGCCCGGCGATGGCGGACGAGGATTTCAGCTACGATCAGGACGATGAGGACGTTGGAGGCGGCGACAGCGCCGAGGAAACGGCCCGCTATATTGCGGACATGATCGCTTCTCTCGCTTTTCTCGCCCGCGACGCGCGGCTCGATCTCTTGACCTATCTGCTCGACATGGCCCGCGTGGAGGCGGAAATGCAGGCGCGCCAGAGCGAAACTGCCTGCGACGAGGACTGATTCAGCCGATCAGGGCGACGCGGTCGCCGCCGTGGCGTTCGATGCGGCCCTCGATTTCCAGCTCCTGCAGCAGCAGGCGAATGTCTCCGACCGAACAGCCGCTGGCCCGCGCGAGATCGTCAATGGCGACCGGCGACGGCCCCAACAGGCGCTCTACCTGTTCGCGCGGCTCGACGGATGGTTCCGGCACGGCCGTTTCCGACGGTGGCCAGGCGTTCGACCCGTCATCCT
>NZ_JAYSBG010000334.1:0-3820 GCF_041915505.1 Rhodoblastus sp.
GGAAACGGCTTTACTTCGTGTTTAGAACCGTTCAAAAAACTCCAGCCGCGTGTTATATCTGACAGATGAGCAGGAAGATGGCTGGCGTGACCCTACAAAACGACAAGACCGCGGCGGCGCAGCGCATGGTCGCGAAGCCGACATATGACTGGAAAAACGGCGCCTTGGCCAAGCTGGTCAAGGAAAAGCTCCGTGTGGTCGATCTGCGCCCCACCCGCCAGCGCATCAGCCTGGCCAGCCTGCTGTTCGTGGCCGGCGACCGCCATGTGACGGTGGACCAATTGTTCGCCGAGGCCCAGGCGCTGAAAATGCCGCTCTCCCGCGCGACGGTCTACAACACCCTGCATCAATTCGTCGCGGCGGGTCTGGTCCGCGAGATCGCGCTTTACGGCTCCAAGGTCTGGTACGACACCAAGACCGGCTCACATTGCCATTATTACGACGAGGACCGGGCCAATCTGTTCGACATGCCGGTCGATCTCACCCACCAGCTCAAATTCACCCCGCCCAAGGGCAAGAAGATCGTCGGCGTCGATATTATCGTCCGTCTCGCCGACGACGACGGCCAGTCCGAAGCCTGAACGACGCGGGACAAGCCGCCCCGCGCCGATCGGTTCGGATACTCAGCCGAAGCGCTTCATTTCAGATCCTTGGTCACATCGATGATCGGCTGCTGGCTGGCGGTCGAGAATTTCAGGACGTTCTTGCTGTCGAGATCGAGCCGATTCATGTCGACGACATGGATGGTCTGGTCGTCGTAGCTCTTCCAGTAATATTTCAGCGCCTGCGGATCGCGCGCCACTGTCAGCAGCGTGTAGTCGCTGTGGATCACGCCATCCGGGGAAACATCGCGCGCGGCGCCGACCGGAATGTCGAAATTATTGAGGATGTGGAACACCTGCAGCACACCGTGCTCGGCATCCTTTTCCGGAATGGCCGTGGCGCTGAACACGGCGGCGCGGACGAAGCGCGACGGCGGCGAGAAATCGCCCGGCAGGCCGAGCATGCCATTGCCCTGCCCGATCGGCTGGAACACGGTCTTGTCGATCGTGATCGGCGGCACGTTGCGCGGGTTGAGCGCGATATAATTGCGCAGATTGGTCATGTGCCAGTCGAACGGCGGCGAATTGGTGAAGACGCCGAGCGGATTGTCGGACACGACCAGCTTGCCCTTGATCGGCTCGATGGCGATGCTGGCGCCAGTCTTGTCATAGACGACATAATGGAACGGCTGCAGTTCGGGCGGCCAGCCCTTCAGCAGAGTCGGCGCGATGAAAACATCGCCTTTCTCGATCGCGGCGCGCGCCTCGGCGACCGTGGCGAAGCTGGTCAGGAGCCAATTGGGGAAATCCGCCATCGACAGCGAAGCCGCGCGGTTTTCCGGCGTCGTCGGGGTATATTCCGCGAAGGTCGGGAAATAGAAGGTGCCGACGGCGAGGCCCTTTTCGTTCAGGCCGTCGAGCATGGCGAGATTGTCGAAGGCGATCACGCCCACGGCGGCATATTTGGCGGTCCATTGCTTGCCTGGCCCGAGCGGCGTCTCGCCGGTGAAGGAATAGCCGCGCGGCGCCAAAGCCGCCTGGCTGGGGATGACGATGCCAAATTCCACGGTGCGGCCCTGAACGATGGAGCCGTCGGCCGTTTTCAGCATGATCCCGGTGCAGGCGCTCGCCGAAGTCGCCGCGGCGAAGACGGCGGCGGTCGCGAGCGCGGCCGCGCGCTTCAGCAAAATCTTCAAACTCATGGATTGTCCTTCGAGGCGGTGTGAAAATTCGCGGGGCGCCCGCGCTCCCCCACTCGCCATTGCGCCAGAAAAACCTTGACCGAGGCTGAAGGTTCCAGCGCCGGGCCTTCAGAAAGCGTTCTTCCCGAACAGCACCGCGAAAGGCGTCATGGCCAGAATTTTGAGATCGAACCAGATCGACCAGTTCTCAATGTAATAGAGGTCGTGCGCGGTGCGCTGCTCGATCTTTTCCAGCGTATCGGTCTCGCCGCGCCAGCCGTTGACCTGGGCCCAGCCCGTGATGCCCGGCCGGACGCGGTGGCGGGCGAAATAGCCCTCGACCACCTTTTCATAGATCATGCCGCCGACATGGCCCTTGAGCGCGTGCGGGCGCGGCCCGACCAGCGACAGATCGCCGCGCAGGACGTTGAACAATTGCGGCAATTCGTCGATCGAGGCGCGGCGCAGGAACGCGCCGAAGCGCGTGACGCGCGGATCGTTGCGAGTCACCTGCCTCAAGGCGGCGGGATCGCAGCGATCGCTGTACATCGAGCGGAACTTGTACACCTCGAAACGCTCGTTGTTGAAGCCGTAGCGGATCTGGCGAAACAGGATCGGCCCGGGCGAGGACAGGCGCACGCCGAGCGCGGCCAGCGCCAGAACCGGCGCCAGCGCGACGATCAGCAGCGCGGCGGCCGTCACGTCGAAACTCGCCTTGAGGGCGTTGCCCCAATCCGAAATCGGCTTGTCGAACACCGGCAGGAAGGGCACGTCGCCGATGTGATGATAGACGCGATCGCGCAGCGTCAGCTTGGTCCCGAGCGCCGAGATCCGGACATCGACCGGCAGCAGCCACAAATTTTTCAGGATCTGCAGCAAGCGCGCCTCCGCGCTCAGCGGAATCGCGACGATCAGCAGATCGACCTTCTGCTCGCGGCAGAACAGGTCGAGATCCTCGAAGGCGCCGAGCAGCTTGTAGCGGCCGATATCCGCCGGAAGCCGCGCGCGGCTGCGATCGTCGAACACGCCGAGAATCTGCAAGGCGCCCTTGCCCGATGTCTCCAGCCGCCGGATCGTCTCCAGCGCATGGGCGCCGCCGCCGACCACCACGGTGCGCCGCGTGAGCCGCCCCTGCCGCGTCCAGATCGTGACGGCCGCGGCGAAAAAAGCGCGGGCGACGCAGCCCGTCGCCCAGCAGCCCGCGAACCAGAGCATGGTCCAGGACCGCAGGAACTGCGGCTCGCTGAACCCCGCCAGCACGGCGCCGGCGTTCCAGAAGGCGAGCGCCAGCACGAGCGCCAGCCCCAGGCTCACCGCCTGCCGTGGAAACTGTCCCATGGCGCGGATCGTATAGGAATAGCGGCGGCGCAGGACGGCGAGCGCGATAAGCGTCGTCGCCGCGAGGCTGGTCCAGATCCAGCTCCCATCGAGCGAGATGGTCTGCGCCGCGGCGGCATAGGCCACCAGGCCGCTCGCCGGAATGTTCAGCGCGTCGAACAGATGCAGGGCGCCGACCAGCAGGGGCTGGGAGATGCGCTCCCCGGCCGCGCGTCCAGGCGCTGCCGGCTCTTCCACGACGCCACGCGCGGAGGCGCTCAGATCCGCGACATGAAAGGCCGGATAGGACCAGCTTTCACTACGCGAAGAGGTTTGGCTTTGGGAGGGAAGGCGGTCCGCCACGCCCATGATCGACCAACTCGGAAAATGACGCCGCCGGATCGCCGGCGCGTTCATTCTAGCTGGCGTCCGTTAACAGCTTGTTTTCCAAATCCGCCAGATCGGGCCGCGTCATATCGGCCCTTGCGCGTTAACAGGCCGTTCACCTTCCTCCGAAATGATCGCCCGACCCGCCCTTCCCCGGCCCCCGCGATCCATGAAACGCCTGTTCCGCACCCTTGTCGCCGCCAGCCTGTCTGGATCGGCCGGCCATTCGGCCGCCGCGCAGGATTGGCGCTTCTGCATCGGAGTCACCCCCTCCGCGCATGAGGCCGTGATCACCGAGATTTTCACCAGCGCCGCCGACAGCGCGCAATTGGAGCGTCGTTTCGAGAGCTATTTCCGCGCCCGAAAGGGCCGCGCGCTCACCTTCCAATGTCC
>NZ_JAYSBG010000335.1:0-3816 GCF_041915505.1 Rhodoblastus sp.
TCCTGCTCCTTGATGTCCTTGACGGACTTGGCGCCGGTGTCCGGGTCCACATCGAACACGATCAGGCGCAGCGTCACCTTGAGGGGAGCCGCGAAGGTCATGCCGCGCTGGCGGCATTCGTCGACGTCATATTTCGGCGGCTCGAATTCATATTTGACGAATTCAAGCAAAGCGGTTCCCGCGAAATCCGAAATCGGGAACACCGACTTGAACACCGCCTGCAATCCCTCATCGTCACGCCCACCCTTGGGCTCGTCGACCATCAGGAATTGATCATAGGAAGCCTTCTGCACCTCGATCAGATTGGGCATGACCGCGACTTCGCGGATATGACCGAAGAATTTGCGGACACGCTTCCGGCCGGTGAACGTTTGCGCCATATCGCTCCTCGCACCATAATATCAGGCGAACCGTCTGCGCTCACGATGCTCTCCGAAAAGTCAACGACCCTTCGGGATCATGCGCCCGGCTCTCGCCCGCCCGGCTGGCGGCCGGGCTGCGCGGAGAAATTCCGCGCGAATTCTTGGAAAGGATCAGAGGCCTTTCCGCCTCATGAAAAACCGCCCGAACGCGAATAGCCCTCAGGACGGCTGTGGCGGCCCCGGGAAACCCCGGAGCCGCCTTGTTCACGAAAGGGCTGACGCCCTTGACGTCAAAATTACTTGAGCTCGACCTTGGCGCCCACCTTCTCGAGGGCTTCCTTGATCTTCTTGGCGTCGTCCTTGCCAACGCCTTCCTTGACGGGCTTCGGCGCGCCTTCGACGAGGTCCTTGGCTTCCTTGAGGCCGAGGCCGGTGATGGCGCGGACTTCCTTGATGACTTCGATCTTCTTGTCGCCGGCGGCGGCGAGAACGACCGTGAATTCGGTCTGCTCTTCGACCGGAGCCGCGGCGGCGGCGGCGCCCGGAGCGGCGGCGACCGCAACGGCGGCGGCGGCCGAGACGCCCCACTTCTCTTCGAGCAGCTTGGCGAGCTCAGCGGCTTCGAGGACGGTGAGGGCCGAAAGCTCTTCGACGATCTTTTCGAGGTTAGCCATGTTCAGTTCCTGTATATCTTGGGTTTGGTTCGATGGATTTCAATGCCTTGCCTGAGATCAGGCCGCGTCCTTGTTGGCGTAAGCCCCGAACACGCGCGCCAGCTTGGCCGCAGGCGCGGTCGAGAGCTGCGCGATCTTGGTCGCCGGGGCCTGGATAAGGCCGACCAGCTTGGCGCGCAGTTCGTCGAGGGAGGGCATGGTCGCAAGCGACTTGACGCCGTCCGGGTTCAGGGCCGTCGCGCCCATTGCGCCGCCGAGGATCACGAACTTGTCGAAATCCTTGGCGAAAGCGGCCGCGACCTTGGGCGCCGCCACCGGATCGTCCGAATAGGCGATCAGGGTCGGGCCCTTGAGAAGGGCGCCGATGGAGGCGACGTCAGTGCCTTCGAGGGCGATCTTGGCGAGGCGGTTCTTGGCGACCTGGACGTTCGCGCCGGCTGCGCGCGCCTGCTTGCGCAGGTTCTGCAGCTGGGCGACGGTCAGGCCGGAATAACGCGCAACCACCACCACGCCCGTCTTCGTGAAGACGTCGTGCAAGGTGGCTACGGCTTCTTTCTTTTCCGCTCTGTCCACAGTGCTCTCACTTCAATAGGCGAAGCTCGTAAAAGCCGCACCGGTTGCCGACATGCCGCACGACCGAGGCCGCGCGGCGCCGATAAGCCTGTCCCCACGAAGGATGCGCGAAACGCGCGCCCCTGCGGATCAGAGGGTTCGAACCAAACGCGCCGGAGGGTTGAGCCTCCGGAATTCCGGTCTTTCCCCGTCTATGCTGGCCGCCTGCCTCGTTCGGACGAGCCGAATTCGGCGAACAATTAAGCTTTTGCACAGGACAAAAGCGCCGGCAGTCTTGGACAGGACATGGCCGATGTCTCCGCGCCACCTTGGTGAAGCGAAGACCCCGGCCTATCCGCCGCACGGGCCGAGGCGAAGCCCCAAACCCGACGGAAGCTGAAATTCTTCGGACAAAACCGCGAAATTGAACCAAACGGTCAATTCGTGATGCAAACAAGAACCGGGCGGAGCGCGACAGCGCGCAAGGGCCGACCCTAAACCTGTTTCAACACATCATCTTTCCAAGAATGAAAGCTGATCGCGGCAATATGCCCGACGCTGGCGACGATTCAGCCGCCGGAACGTGGTTTGTAAACGCTCTCGCGCCGCCTGCCAAGAGGGGTCGAAAACATTTTTTTCAAAAAGTCAAGCGGCGCGATCTTAAATCGCGCCGGCTCAACGCGCCCGGACAGCAGGCGAACGCGGGAGCGTCCGCCCACAAATTCCTCAATGCTGAGCAATGGCGATGGACGACGGATCGACCTTCACGCCCGGCCCCATGGTGGAGGACAGGGCGATGCGCTGCAGATAGGTGCCCTTGGCGCCCGTCGGCTTGGCCTTGACGACCGCGTCGACGAAAGCGGCGATATTTTCCGCCAGCTTGTCCTCGCCGAACGACGCCTTGCCGACCGAACCCTGCACGATGCCGGCCTTTTCGACGCGGAACTCGACCGCGCCGCCCTTGGAGGCCTGCACGGCGGCCGCGATATCCATGGTCACGGTGCCAACCTTCGGGTTCGGCATCAGGCCGCGCGGGCCGAGCACCTTACCGAGACGGCCGACCAGCGGCATCATGTCCGGGGTGGCGATGCAGCGATCGAAATCGATCGTGCCGCCCTGAACGACGGTCACCAGTTCTTCCGCGCCAACCACGTCAGCGCCGGCGGCCTTGGCTTCGTCAGCCTTCGCGCCGCGCGCGAAGACGGCGACGCGCAGCGTGCGGCCGGTGCCGTTGGGCAGATTGACCACGCCGCGCACCATCTGGTCCGCATGCTTGGGGTCAACGCCGAGATTCAGCGCGATTTCGACGGTTTCGTCGAATTTGGCGCTCGCGCGCTCACGCACGAGCTTGAGGGCCTCGCCGACGGGATAGAGCTTGGTGCGCTCGACGCCCTCGCGGGCCTTGGTAATACGCTTGCCGCTCATCGCTTACCCCACAACTTCCAGGCCGATGGACTTGGCGGAGCCCTCGATCATGGCCATCGCCGCTTCGATCGAGTGCGAGTTCAGGTCGACCGCCTTCTTCTCCGCGATTTCGCGGATCTGAGCGCGGGTCACCTTGCCGACGAAACCACGGCCGGTGGTCTTGGACCCCGACTTGATGTTCGCCGCCTTCTTCAGGAAAAAGGTGACCGGCGGCTGCTTCATCTCGAAGGTGAAGCTGCGGTCGGCGTAAGCGGTGATGATGACGGGGATCGGCGTCCCCTTTTCCATCTGCGCGGTCTTCGCATTGAAGGCCTTGCAGAATTCCATGATGTTCAGGCCGCGCTGACCGAGCGCGGGACCGATCGGGGGCGACGGATTCGCCGCGCCGGCCGGAACCTGAAGCTTCACGTAACCCGTGATCTTCTTCGCCATAATGGCTGCTCCCATTGTGTTTTTTCGTTCAGGCGCTGCTTGAGGCCCAAAACGAAAATGCGCGGATGACGGACTATTCCGTCCCGCGCGGGTTGCAGTTTGCGGTGCGGCCCGGAGCCCGGCTGGCGACCGGAGAGCCTCCCGCAGATGCGCCTTTCATGTGAAAGGTTGCGGGTGTTTATACGGCTTCGCGGCGCTTGGCAAGGAAAAGCGACGGGAAAATGACGCCGCTCACGCCGGAATGGCGATCGGCTGGCCCTTTTCGAGAATATAGGTCGAGACGATTTTGGTCGGCTTGTCGCCGCCCTTGAGCGAATGCGGCTTCCGCGCCGGGATCTGCACGGCGTCGCCGGCGCGGACCGCGCGGGGCG
>NZ_JAYSBG010000336.1:0-3800 GCF_041915505.1 Rhodoblastus sp.
ACGGGATGCACGACGCCGCGCTCCATCTCCATGAACACCCAGACGTGCTTGTGATCGCGATATTTCTCCGGCAGCTCCTTCTTCATCGAAGCGCGGCTGCCTGCCGCCTGCGGCGCGGGTTTCTGGTCGCTCATGTTCCCATCCTCGATGCTCAAAGCGTTTTCAAGCGGAGTGGATTCCGGTTCGCATGAAGAAAACGCGTCAATTTTCAAACTTTGGCGGCGTCAAAATCCCGAAGCGAGCTTGGTGACGTCGGCTTCCAGCGACGGGGCCTTGGCGAAAATCGCCTCGATGAAAGCCTCGGCGGTTTCGGCCGGCGTCGCGGCGATTTCGACCAAAGCGGCCTTTTCGGCGCGGGCCTGCGGCGCGAACACCTTCTTCACCACGGTGGGCGAGCCGCGCAGGCCGCAGAGTTGCAGATCCTCGATGCCGGCGTCCTTGGCGCTCCAGGTGACGATTTCGGCGCGGGCGGCGCGCAGGGCGTCGTCGATGCGGCCGCGACGGACCGTATTGGAGCCTTCGAGCATGGTGATCATGGAGGGCAGCGTCGATTTCAGCACCTGCGTCCCGCCTTCCGAGCGGCGCTCCAGCGTGATCGTGCGGTTTTCCTGATCGAGTTCCGTGATCGCCGAGACATAAGTCAGTTGCAGCATGTCGAGGCGCTTGGCGATGCCGGGGCCGACCTGGGCGGTGTCGCCGTCGATGGTCTGCTTGCCGCAGAACACGATGTCGGGCTTGCCGAAGGTCTCGCCGATCTTGCGCAAGGCCTGGGCGAGGGCATAGGTGGTGGCCAACGTATCGGAGCCGGCGAAGAAACGGTCGGTCAGCAGCACGCCGCGGTCGGCGCCGATGGTCAGGGCCTTGCGCAGGGATTCGGACGCCATGGGCGGGCCCATGGTCAGGACGGTGACCTCGCCGCCGACCTTGTCGCGCAGGCGCAGGGCCTCTTCCAGCGAAAACAGATCGTAGGGATTGATGATCGTGGGCACGCCTTGCCGCATGATCGTATTGGTCACCGGATGGACGCGGATCTGCGCCGAATCCGGAACCTGTTTGATGCAGACGACAAAATGCATATTCGCCTCCGGCGGTTTGATCCGCGATTTTGAAACGGGAGTCGCGTGAGTTCGGACCGGGCGTCGCAAGCTCCGTACCAACCCGGCTCTCGTCAATTTATTCGTGAAAAATCAATTGGATAGAATGGCGCCCGATTTTACGGCGCGTTCGCCGCGAAACGAACCTGTCGGCATTCCTACAGGAGTGTTCGAAGCCTTTTGCGAAACGCGCGTCTTTTGTACGAGGCGGTCGTTTTTGTCGCCCGGACGCGCCTGTTTTTCAGGCCTTGACCTCGGCCATGCGATCGCGCGCCCGCGCGCGCACCACTTCGTCCTCATCGTCGATCAGCTTGACGACTATATCGCGCGGCGCGCGATCGGCGACGACGAAGCGGACGCGCAGGTCCGGGTCGTCGACCAGCCGCCCGAGCGCGTCGGGCGTCACGCGCTCCGCCGCCTCGCGCCGCACGACCGGATCGACGTCGTGCAACATGCCGAACAGCTTTTCGGGCGGCAGGCGCGCGACAATGTAACGGCGCACGGTGGCGGAAGGATCGCCGAACAGGATCGGCAGCAAGGAGGGATCGATCCGGCGCGCCACCGTGAGGCGGACATGTTCGTCCTCGTCATGGGCCATGGCGACGAGGTCGGCGCCGTCGAGGCGCAGCGAACAGGCGATGCGCACCGCGCGGTCCTTGTCCTTGCTCATTTCGCGCACGCGTGGGATCGGCAGGCGCAGCGCCGCCATCGCGCGCACTTCGGGCTCGCGATCCTTCATCAGCCGCGCGATCTGGAACGGATTGGCGTATTTCGCCGCCAGCGCCCGCACCTCGAAATAGAGATGGTCGAGATAATCGCCGCAAAGCTCGGGGTTCTTGGCGAAGAAGCGGTCGATGCGCTTGGAGCGCTTGTCGCGCACGCAGATGCGGCCCAGCACGCAACGCCCGCCGGCGCGCAAATCCCTATGCGGGCAATCCTGGCAGGAGAAGGGCCGGCCGGTCCAGTCGGTCGCGGCTTCGCTGTCTTCGGTCGTCGCCATCGTCGGCCTCGCCATCCCCCGCTGCGCAATGTCGCGTCGCGCATCGCGATAGCAAAGGTCGCGCCAAGGCGGCGCCGACGAGGCGCCGTCCAGCGAACGATCGGCCGACGATCAAAACTTCTTGATGTCGATGTTCTGCTTGCGGAGAGCGTAGCCGATCTGGCGCGGGGTCAGCCCGAGCAGGCGCGCCGCCTTGGCCTGGACCCACCCCGTCTTGTCGAGCGCCTCAATCAGCCTTTCGCGCTCGCTCTTGGACGGATGGACCACCGGACAGTTGTCGGGCGCCGGACATTCGTGCGGCAGGCCGCGCTCCATGGCCTCGAGCGCATGATCGGCGCAGACGCTGGCGGCCGCGGCTTCCGCCGGAGCGGGCGCCGCCGGCTGAACCTCCGGCGCGGCCGGGGCGGGCGTCGGCGGCTTCGGCTTGGCGATGATCGGCGGCAGGGTGGTCTGCGGCATCGGTTGCGGATGCAGCCCGACTAGATGGTTGTGGCCCTTCCACAAGGTGGAGGACAGGCAGCAACCCTGCCAGCAGGCGAGATCGGATTCGAGAATTTCGGTTCCGGTCGCCAGAGTGGCGGTGCGGCGGACGCAATTCTCCAATTCGCGGACGTTCCCCGGGAAGGCGCAATGCGCCATAATGTCGAGCGCCTTGTCGGAAAAGGCGTGATCGACGCCGTTTTCCTGCGAGAACTGGTTGAGGAAGCGCTTCGCCAGCAATTCGATATCGCCGGGGCGTTCGCGCAGCGGCGGCGTCACCAGCGTCACGACATTGATGCGGTAATAGAGATCGGCGCGGAAATCGCCGCGCGCGACGGCTTCCTCAAGATTGCGGTTGGTGGCGCAGACGATGCGCACGTCGACTTTCAGCGTCTTGGCGCCGCCGACGCGCTCGAATTCGCCCTCCTGCAGCACGCGCAGCAGCTTGGCCTGGAAGGAGGCGGAAATCTCGCCGATTTCGTCGAGGAACAAGGTGCCGCCATTGGCCAGTTCGAAACGGCCGATGCGCTGGTTGACCGCGCCGGTGAACGAACCTTTCTCGTGGCCGAACAATTCGGATTCGATCACGCTCTCGGGCAGAGCCGCGCAATTGACCTTGACGAAAGGCGCCTTCACGCGCGGCGAATTTTCATGAATGGCGCGCGCGAACAATTCCTTGCCGGTGCCGGTCTCGCCGCGCAGCAGCACGGTGGCGTTGGAGCGCGCCGCGATCTCGATCCGCTGCAACAACGCCTTGATCGCGGCGCTCTCGCCGACGATGAAATCCGATTTCCCGCGCGGCGAGGGTTTCGCCGGCGAATGGCGGACGTCGGTGAGCTCCTTTTCGAGCCTGTGCTGCTCCTTGATGAGCCGGTCGCGGTCGCGGGCGATCAAGCCGTGCATGCGCATCGCCTGGCCGACCAGATTGGCGACCATGGTCAACATGCGGACGTCGTCCTCGAGACGGAAATCCAGCTTGTTGTTCCATTCGCGGTCGACGGTCAGCGTGCCCTTGGACACGCCGTCCACCTTGACCGGCACGCCGAGGAAACTGACCTTGGTCATCGGCGGCAGCAAATGGCGATAGGCCGTTCCGGTGAAATAGGGATGGGTCGAAACATCCTCGATCACCAGCGGCACGCCCGTCGCGACGATATGGTCGATGACTTTCTGGGGCAGCAGCGTCTTGGCCCCATTGGGCTTGGGCGAGGCGTCCGACGAAGCGG
>NZ_JAYSBG010000337.1:0-3757 GCF_041915505.1 Rhodoblastus sp.
ACGCTGACGGTCTTCGCCCTCCCCGAGTGACCTTCGGCCTGCATCCGAGCCGGGCGCGTCGCAAGACCCGCCCGGCTTCTTGTTCAGTCAGACATGTTCAAGTCTCATTCGGCGTCAGCACTTGGAGCCGCCCGACACGGGCAGGCGCAAGCGATGCTGCGGCGGACGGAAAATACGGATGGATCTCGCGTCGTGAAAGCTTTCGTTTCTGAAAAACCCGCCCGTCTCGCCTCAACCAGGCGGCTCGCATCGTCCTTGACGGCGCTCTGCGCAGCGCTCGTCTTCGTTGGCGTCGCACAGGCCGACCCCAAAAAGCCGGCGAGCGAAAAGGACGGCCGTTATTTCGACGCCGACGGCAATCCGACCTATAATATCGACGCCAACGGCAAGGTTGACTGGCCCACTTATTCCGGCTTCCAGCGCTATAATGCGGAATGCCTGCGCTGCCACGGCCCGGACGGCATGGGCTCCAGCTACGCCCCGGCGCTGATCGACTCCCTCAAGACGCTGGATTACGCGACCTTCCTCGCCACCGTCGCGCAGGGTCGCAAGAACCTCGCCGGCGGCCAGGAAAAGGTCATGCCTTCGCTCGGCGAAGACAAGAACGTCATGTGCTACCTCGACGACATCTACACCTATCTCAGGGCCCGCTCGGATGATGCGCTGGGCCGCAACAGGCCTGCGGACCATGCTTCCAAATCCGCGGCCTGGCAGGCGGCGCAGGATTCCTGCATGGGCACGAGCTGATCTCGCGGCCATGAGCCTCGCGCGCAAGACCCGACGCGCAGGCAGGGCGCTGATCTGCCTTGCCGCTTTGTTGTCTCCGATTCCGGGCCTGGCGCAGACCAGGCCCGACCTCGTCTCACGCGACCGCCTGCGGGTCTGCGCCGCGCCGGCCGACCTGCCCTTCTCGAACAAGGCCAAGGAAGGCTTCGAGAACAAGATCGCCGAACTGATGGCGGCCGAACTGCAATTGCCGCTGCATTATTTCTGGATGCCGGCTGGTCCGGGCTTCGTGCGCAACACGCTGGGCTCCGACATGTGCGACGTCGTCATCGGTTATGCGGCGCAATCCGACCTGATCGATCATTCCAATCCCTATTACGCCTCGACCTATGTGCTGATCGCGCGCAAGGGCGGCACGCTCGACGGCGTGGACCGCCTCGAGGACCCGCGCCTCAAGGGCGCGAAGATCGGCGTCATCGCCGCCACCCCGCCGGTGGACCATCTGATGGCGCTGGGCCTCTACGACCATGTCAAAAGCTATTCCCTGCTGGTCGACCGCCGCTTCGATTCCCCGGCCGAGGACGCGCTGAACGATCTCGTCGCCGGCGAGATCGACGCCGCCATTCTGTGGGGACCGATCGGCGGCTATTTCGCCAGAAAGGCCGCGACGCCGCTGACCGTCACGCCGCTCGTCACCGACAAGCGCCCGCCGTTCGTGTTCCGCGTCGCCTTCGGCCTGCGCCACGGCGAAACCGAATGGAAGCACAAGCTGAACGCCATCATCGACAAGAGGCGCAAGGATATCGAGGCGATCCTGACGAGCTATGGCGTGCCGCTCGCCCCGATCGGCGCCGCGCCGATCGAGGCTCCCCGGCCCGGCAGGAGCGAGGAATGAGCGCGCGGCGCATCTGGCTGACCTTGGCCCTGGCGCTGCTGTCCGGCGCCGCTCTCGCCGCCGCGCCGCCCGAGCCCGCCGATTATCGACTCGGCGACTATCAGTCGCCGACGCCGGACACGCTCAACGGCCAGCCCGCGCTGACGGTCGAGGCGGCGAAAAACCTGTGGTCCGACCCCAAGGTGCTGTTTGTCGACGTGCTGCCCCATGCGCCGCGCCCCGAAGGCCTGGCGCCCGGCACGGTCTGGCAGGAAAAACCCCATGTCAGCATCGTCCGCGCGGTCTGGCTGCCGGAGGTCGGACGCGGCGCGCTAGCCGCCGAGACGGAGCTTTATTTCAGCCGCAGCCTGACCGAACTCACCGGCGGCGACAAAGCGGCGCCGCTGGTGTTTTTCTGCAAGCGCGCCTGCTGGATGTCGTGGAACGCCGCGAAAAGGGCGCAAGCTTTGGGCTATAGTCGGGTCTATTGGTATTCCGACGGCGTCGAGGGCTGGCGGGAGGCCGGACTGCCGATGGAAGAGATTGCGCCGCGCCCCTGAGCCGGACGCGGCCGGGAATCAAGCGCGGACAAGATGCGCCGCCAAGATACCGTGCGAGGAGGACGCCATGCTCACAAAACGGATGTTCATGCGCTTCGCGGCCTTGTGCCTGGCGGCGCCCGCCGCGGCGCAGGCTCAGCAAGACGGCCCTGAGGCGGACGCGGCAACCAACGAAGACAGTTGGAAATCGCTGCGCAAGCAATTTTTCGGCGCCCGGCCGATCGGCGAGGCGGAGGGCTATATCGTCCTCGACGCCCCGACTCGGGCGGAGGAGGCGGCCCTGGTGCCGATCGACCTGCTGTTTCCCGCGCGCGGCGAAACAGGCGACAGGATCAAGGCGGTCACTGTGATCGTCGATGAAAATCCCGTGCCTCTGGTGACGACTTTGCAGCGCGGCCGGATCGACGGCGAAGCCTTCCAGTTCTCCACCCGCATCCGGGTCAATTCCTATTCCTATGTCCGCGCCATAGCCGAAACCGAGAGCGGCGCGCTGCATATGGCGAAAAGCTTCGTCAAGGCGGCGGGCGGCTGTTCGGCCCCGGCGGGCAAGGATCCGGAGGAGGCGCTGGCCCATGTCGGCAAGATGCGGTTCCGCTCCTTCGCCGCGACCGGGCGCGACGAGGCGCAGGTCCAGATCCGGCACCCCAACTATTCCGGCATGCAGATGGACCAGCAGACCCGGCTCTATACCCCGGCCTGGTATGTCGTCCATGTGCGTGTGCTGCAGGGCGACGACCTGCTGTTCGCGATGGAGAACGGCATTTCGCTGAGCGAGGATCCGACCTTCCGCTTCACCTATCGCGCCAATGGCGCGCCGGTCCGGGTCGAGGCGCAGGATTCGCGGGGGACGAACTTTACCGGCAGCTTCCCGGCCAATGGCGACCCGCCCGCCAAGGGCTGAGTCGCCAAAACCCTGCGGGGCTCAGAAGCAGCGGATTTCGGCTTCCGCCTGCGCCCGGCGCAGATCGGCCACCACATCGTCGAAACGCGCCGCATTGCGGAAGACGTTGGCCGTCAGGCCGACGCCCTGGCGCATGGAGAGCACGGTTTCCGCCTCGACATATTTGTCATAGGGCAGGATCGTGGCCAGCACGTCCTGCGAGCAGGCGCATTTGTGCAGCGCCTCGCGGGTCTGGCCATTGGCGGCCATGCAGGCGAAGACATAATCCGCCCGCGCCTCGGTCGGATAATCATTGGCCGGATCCGCCTCCGCCGCGCAGGCCGGCGAGACGACCGCGAGCGCCAAAGCGAGGGCAAGGCCCTGCGCCAGCGCCCGGCCGGCGCGATCAGCTCTTCTTGCCGTCATAGCGCAGATGTTCCTCAAGCAGCACGGCCCCGGCTCCGTCACGGGCTGAAATATCGATCTCATAGACCGCGCCGGGCAGGTCGGGCGCGACCCGGAACAGATAGGTCAGGCCTTCGAGCCCCTTCATGCGCTCCTTCTCCGGATCGTCCCGGAACGGCGCGACTTCGACGCGCCAGGCCTGTTTCTGCCCGTCGATCTGGTCGGGCGCGCTCGGCGCGTCGCGCAGGGCCCGGCGGATGGCGTTTTTCAGATAACGCGGATTGGCCCCCAGCAGCTTCGACAATTGCTGGA
>NZ_JAYSBG010000338.1:0-3752 GCF_041915505.1 Rhodoblastus sp.
CCATGGCGAGCGTGAAGATCGATTCAGGCCGGTCCACGGCGGGCATGGCGATCAGCGCGACGGTATAGCCGGCGAGCACGGCGCCGTAAGAACGGAAGCCGCGCAGCAGGGTGGAGGCCGCCGTGCACAGGGCCAGCCAGAAGGCGAAGCCGAGCAGGAACAGTACGGGCGTCTGGGCGAACAGAGCCATCAGCGCCACCCCGGCGATTCCGCCGATCAGCGTGCCGCCAAGGCGATAGGCGCTCTTGGCCAGGATCATGCCCTGCACCGGATTGGAGACGATCAGCACCGTCGTCATCGCCGAATAGGGCGTGTCGAGCTGCAAGGCGAAGGCGCACCACAAGGCGAGCAGCGCGGCGATCGCCGTGCGGGCGCCATGCGCCCACAAGGCGGGCGCGGCGAGCGGCGCGACGCTTTCCGAAACGCGCCGTCGGATCGCTTCCATCGCCGTTTGCCGCGTCGCGGTCATTTCTTGTCTCCGCCGGACTTGTCTCCGCCGGCCTGCGCCCCGTCCTCCAGAACGCGCGCGGCATTGGCGAAGATCCGCTCGAACACGCGCTCGCAGGCCTCGACATCGGCCTCGGCGACGCCCTCGAACAGGCGCTCGGCCATATGCTCGGCCTTGTCCTTGGTCAGGCTGAACAATTTGCGGCCCTCCGGGGTGAGGTGAAGCGTCTTGCCGCGTCGGTCATGCGGGTCCTCGCGGCGCCGCACCAGACCGGATTCTTCGAGCCGGTCGAGCAATTGCGCGAGCGAGGGCCGCTCGATTTCGAGGATTTCAGCGAGATCCTTCGGACGCACGCCGTCGCCGAGCCGGCCCAGATAGAACAAGGGACGGCCTGTGGCGCCGGTCAGGCCGAAGCGGCGCACTTCGGCGTCCATCACCGCGCGCCAGCGGCGCGGCAGCAGTAGCGCGGCGGCGAAGAACCGCTCATAGAGCATCGACATTTCGTTATGATCCTAATGAATAGTTTCCTAACTATATAGGCCGCCAAACCCTGTCAAGGGCGCCAAGAAATGCGACTGTTGCGCGGATTGGCGGCCGCTTGGCCCTGCCCCTTGCCCGGCAATGAAAATTTCCCGCCGCGCCTTTCAAAAAATTTTCTATGGCGATAAAATTCACGCCTAAACAATCGCCCGCCCGTTCAAGGGCAGGGCCTGGAGGAAACGCCAATGACCGCTGCCCAGCCCACGAGGGGCTATGACCTGCCATGGCCCGCATGGATCCTTGTCGCCGTCATCGGCGCCTTTTCGCTCGGGACCGTCGCCCTGCATCGCGGCGAAACCATCAACGCGCTTTGGGTCGTCACCGCCGCGATCTGCGTCTATCTGCTCGCTTATCGCTATTACAGCCTGTTCATCGCTCAAAAGGTCCTCGGCCTCGACGATAACCGCCCGACCCCCGCGATGCGCCGCAATGACGGCCTCGACTATGTCCCGACCGACAAATATGTGCTGTTTGGCCATCATTTCGCGGCCATCGCCGGCGCCGGTCCACTGGTCGGCCCCGTTCTCGCCGCGCAGATGGGCTATCTGCCCGGCACCTTGTGGCTGCTGGTCGGCGTGGTCTTCGCCGGCGCCGTGCAAGATTTCGTCATCCTGTTCATCTCGACGCGTCGCGACGGCCGCTCGCTCGGCGACATGATCAAAACCGAGATGGGCGAGACCGCCGGCATTATCGCGCAATTCGGCGTGCTGGCGATCATGATCATCCTGCTCGCCGTGCTGGCGCTGGTGGTGGTCAAGGCGCTCGCCGGCAGCCCGTGGGGCACCTTCACGGTGTTCTCGACTTTGCCGACCGCGATCCTGATGGGGGTCTACAGCCGCTTCATCCGCCCCGGCCGCATCGCTGAGATGTCGAGCATCGGCTTCGTCCTGCTGATCGCCGGCATTTTCTACGGCCAGACGGTGTCCGAAAGCCCGACGCTCGCGCCGCTGTTCACCTTCAAGGGCGACCAGCTAGCGCTGATGCTGATCGCCTATGGCTTCATCGCCTCGGTGTTGCCGGTCTGGCTACTGCTCGCCCCGCGCGACTATCTCTCGACCTTCCTGAAGATCGGGACGATCTGCGCGCTGGCGATCGGCATCGCCATCGTCATGCCCGAACTGCGCATGCCGGCCGTGACCAAGTTCATCGACGGCACGGGCCCGGTCTTCAAGGGCGCGCTGTTCCCCTTCCTGTTCATCACCATCGCCTGCGGCGCGGTCTCCGGCTTCCACGCCCTGATCTCCTCGGGCACAACGCCCAAGATGATCTCGCGGGAAAGCGAACTGCGCTTCATCGGCTATGGCGCGATGCTGACGGAAAGCTTCGTCGGCATCATGGCGCTGATCGCGGCCAGCGTCCTCGATCCCGGCGTCTATTACGCCATGAACGCGGCGCCCGCCGTGATCGGAACCACGGCCGAACAGGCCGCGCAGACGATCTCGTCCTGGGGCTTCGTGCTGACGCCCGACGTGCTGACCACCGCCGCGCAGGAAGTCGGCGAGCACACGATCCTGTCGCGCGCGGGCGGCGCGCCGACGCTCGCCGTCGGCATGGCCCATATTCTGTCGGGGTTCCTGGGCGGCGCGTCGATGAAGGCGTTCTGGTATCATTTCGCCATTCTGTTCGAGGCCCTGTTCATCCTGACCACGGTCGACGCCGGCACCCGCGTCGCCCGCTTCATGATCCAGGACCTGCTGGGCAATTTCGTCCCGGTGATGGCGCAGACCAAGAACTGGGGCGCCAATCTGGTCGCGACCGCGCTGGCCGTCTCCGGCTGGGGCTATTTCCTCTACCAGGGCGTGATCGATCCGCTCGGCGGCATCAACACGCTGTGGCCGCTGTTCGGCATCTCCAACCAGATGCTGGCGGCGATCGCGCTGATCCTGTGCACCGTTGTGCTGTTCAAGATGAAGCGCGAACGCTACGCCTGGGTCACGATCATGCCGACGTCCTGGCTCATCATCTGCACGCTGGTCGCCGGCTGGCAGAAGCTGTTCGACGACAATCCGGCGATCGGCTTCCTGTCGCACGCCCGGAAATTCTCGGCGGCGCTGGCGGATGGCAAGGTGCTCGCCCCCGCCAAGAACGTCGAGGAGATGAGCCGCGTCATCACCAACGATTATGTTGACGCCGGTCTCACCGCCATCTTCATCTTCGTGGTCGTGGCGATGATCGTCGCCGGCGTCGCGGCCATTCGCAAGGCTTACGGCAATCCCAACATCACGACCCGGGAGGTGGGCGATGATCTGTCTGGACTGCAGCCCGTCAAGGCTTAAAGGCATCGGTCGCGATCTGGCGCGCAAATTGAGCCAGACCGCGTCGCTGATGTGCGGCCAGCCCGATTACGACGGCTATCTGGCGCATTGGTCCCGCGTCCATCCGGACGAGAAGCCGATGACCCGCACGGAATTCTTCCGTAATCGCGAGGACCGCCGCTTCGGCGGCGGCGTTGAGACCGGCGGCTTCAAGTGCTGCTGAAATGAAATGCGGCGCCGGCGCTTCCCAAAAGCGCCGGCGCCGCTTACATCTGGGCCATGCGTGTCTCAGACCTCGATATCCTGATTCTGCCCGGCCTCGGCGGCTCCGGCCCCGATCATTGGCAAAGCCGCTGGGCGCAAAAGCTGTCCACCGCCCGCATCGTCGAGCAGAAGGACTGGCTCCGGCCCGAACGCGACGCCTGGATCGCCAATATCCTGCGTGAAATCGACGCCGCCGCGCGCCCGGTCGCGCTGGTCGGGCACAGCCTCGGCGCGATCTCCGCCGC
>NZ_JAYSBG010000339.1:0-3739 GCF_041915505.1 Rhodoblastus sp.
CCCGACAAGGCGATGGTCTGGCCGCGCTTCACCGTGTCGCCGCGCTTGACATTGATCGAGCCGTTATTGGCGTAGGCGGTGACGAAGCCGTTGGGATGGCGGATCAGGACGAGATTGCCATAGCCCTTGAGTTCGCTGCCGGCATAGGCGACCACGCCGTTTTCGGCCGCCTTGACCTGGGTGCCTTCCGGCACCGCGATATTGATGCCGTCATTGCCGCCATTGCCGAAGCCCTGGATGACGCGGCCGCGCGCCGGCCAGCGGAATTCGGGATTGGCGGCGTCGCCCGAGGCGGCGGCGGAAGCGGCGGGCTGGAGGCTCGCGGTCGATTCGGCGTCGACATTGGCCTCGGCCTTGGCGACCTTGGCCGGCTCCGCCTTGGCGGCTGGCGCGGCCGCCTGAATCTGCGCCGGCTTGGCCTGGGCGACGGCGGCCGTGGCCGCCGCGACCGTCTTGGCGCCACCGTTGACGGCCTGCGTCGGCGCAGTCTTGGTGAAGGTTTGCGCCTGCGCCACCTGCGCGGCGACCGGCGACTTGGCGGCCTTGGCCTGCGCGACCTGAGCCGCTTTGGCCTCGGCGGTCTTGCGGGCGGCCTCGGCCTGCGCCATCGCGACCTTTTCCTTATCCGCCTTCAGCTTGTCGGCCTGAGCCTGCGCCAGCTTGGCGCGCTTCTCCGCGAGCCCGGTCGCAGCATCCGCCCTCGGCGCGATCAAGGTCTGGGCGGCGCGGCCGGGGACCGCCTTGGCTTGCGCGACTTCCTCGCCGACGAGCGATTTCGCGGCGAGACGCGGCGCGGCGGATTTGGCGACCACGGGAGCAGCCATGGGCGCCGCGGCGGCGGCGCGGGCGCCGGCGTGATAGACCGGAATGGTCAGCCGCGCGCCGGGCGTGACCTGGGCGCGGGAGGAATAGCCGTTAAGCTGCAGCAAAGTGTCGGTGGGCACGCCGAAACGCTGGGCGACTGTCTCGGCCGTCTCGCCCTGGGCGACGACGACCGGCGTGCCGCCTTCCGATGTCCAGCCGCCCACGGCGTTGGGAGCGGAGCGCAAAGCATAGGTCGGCTTGGGCGCAACCGTCTGGGCCACCGGGGCCGGAGCGAACGGAGCGGGCTGGGCATAGCGCGGCGCGGCGGCGGGCGGCGCCAGCGGCGCGCTGGCGATGGGCGCGGGCGGAACCGGGCGGTCCAGCGGCGCGGGGGCGGCGGGACGCGCGGCATAAGCGGGACGGGCCGCCGGCGGCGGCGACGCGGGCTGATCGCCGAACGGCCGGAAGGCCTCCTTGAAGAAGCCCGACACCTGATCGGTCGGCGAGGATTGCGCCTGCGCGACCGAACCGGTCGGCGTCCGGTCGACGCGCGGGGAGGAACTGGCGACCGGCGTCCCGAACGTATTGCCGAACTGGCCCGTCTCCGAACAACCGCCGAGCATGATCGTGGCCACGCCGATCAGGGCCACCCGGAACGTCCCTCCGGAAGTCTTAACCCTATGCTTCATAACGCATCCCACCCACGCTGGAACCAACGTGAGCATTTAAGACAATCTGAGTTAAAGGAGCGTTTAAGATGAATCGACGTTCAGGAAATCGTCGCAAGTTAGGCATTGATTAGGCTTGTTTCACCGGCTTCGGCCGCTGGAGCGCGCGCAAAAAACGTCAGTGGCGACGCGCGGTGGCGCTAAAGCGCGGCAAAGCGCCCGCGCAGCAGATCCTGCGCCCGCCAGGAGCCCAAATTCTCCTCCGTGAGCCCCTCGCCGCTCGCGCGGCTGTGCCGCACCAGCACGCAGCCTTCGCTGGGCCGCCGTCGCGGCGCGACCAGCACGCCGCCTTCTCCGAGAGCGCCGAGAATATTGGGCGGGATCTCGTCCAGCGCGCCATGGACGACCACCCGGTCGAACAGGCCGAAGGACGGCGCGATTTCGAACCCGTCGGCCCAGACCACAGCGACATTGCGGGCGCCCAGCCGCTCCAGCCGGCTCCGCGCGGCCTGCGCCAGCGTTTCGAAACAATCGACGCTGACCACCTCGCGCGCCATCAGCGACAGCGCCATGGCGGAATAGCCCGAGCCTGCGCCGATTTCGAGCACACGGCTGCCGGCGCGCGGGGCCAGCGCCGCGATAACGCGCGCCAGCGCCGAGGGCGCCTCCATGGTCTGGCCGCAGGGCAATGGCACGGCGATGTCGCGCAGGGCGAAATCGACATAGGCCGGGCCGACGAAATTCTCGCGCGGCGCGTTTTCCAGCGCCCGCAGCAGAGCGAGATCGGCGAAGCCCTGCGCGCGGAGGCGCAGCAGAAGCTGCGCCTTGGCTTCCGCCCGCGCCTGGGCGGAGACCGACATCAGCGAAGACGCGGCGGAAGGCCGCCCTGGCCCTTCGACCATTGGTCCCTCACGCGAAGGTTCCGGCGAAATGGGTCAGCGCCGGATCGTCGGTCAGATCGAGCCGGAGCGGCGTCGCGGCGATGCGGCGCTGGGCCACGGCTTCGAGGTCGGTGCCCTCGCCGGCCTTGAAGGTCGGCCGTTCGAAGGCGATCCAGTAATAGGGATTGCCGCGTCCGTCGAACCGCGCCTCGATCTTCATCAGTTCCTGCTCGCGCCGCCCCTGGCGGGCAAGCGCGACGCCCTGCACCTGTCCGGGCTCGCAAGCCGGGAAATTCAGATTCATCAACACGCCCGGCGGCAGGCCGCGCGCGACGATCTTGCGGATCAGCTCCGGCGCATGGGCTTCCGCACATTCCCAGGGCGTCCCCGCCGGCGAATAGCATTGCGACAAGGCGACCGACGGGAAGCCGAGCAAAGTGCCTTCCATCGCGCCGGCGATGGTGCCGGAATAAGTCACGTCCTCGGCGACATTCTGGCCCTTGTTGACGCCGGAGAGAATGAGGTCCGGCGGATTGTCGAGCATCAGCTTGCGCACGCCCATGATGACGCAATCGGTCGGCGTGCCCTTCACCGCATAATGACGGTCGGTAATCTTGCGCAGCCGCAGCGGGTCGGACAAGGAAAGCGAATGCGCCACGCCGGACTGGTCGGTTTCGGGAGCCACCACCATCACGTCGTCGGCCAGCGCCTTGGCGATACGCTCCAGCACTTTGAGGCCCGGCGCGTGAATGCCGTCGTCATTGGTGATGAGAATCCGCATATCCGCCCATCCGATTCTAAGCGCTCCCGCGCCTTATAGCGCGTGCGGCGGCGGGAAACAGTTTTTTCGCGCGGCGCTCACGCCGGCGAGATTCTTTCCAGCCCGCCCATATAGGGCCGCAGCGCCTCCGGCACGGTCACCGAGCCGTCCGGGTTCTGGTAATTCTCCAGCACCGCGACCAGGGCGCGACCGACCGCGACGCCGGAGCCGTTCAGCGTATGGACGAAGCGCGGGCCCTTGCCTTCCGCCGGGCGATAGCGCGCATTCATGCGGCGGGCCTGGAAATCGCCGCAGACCGAGCAGGACGAGATTTCACGATAGCGGTCCTGGCCGGGCAGCCAGACCTCGATGTCATAGGTTTTCTGCGAGGCGAAGCCCATGTCGCCGGTGCAGAGCAGGACGACGCGATAAGGCAAGCCGAGCCGCTTCAGCACTTCCTCGGCGCAGGCGGTCATGCGCTCGTGCTCGGCAAGGGATTGCTCAGGCGTGGTGATCGAGACCAGCTCGACCTTGGAGAATTGATGCTGGCGGATGATGCCGCGCGTGTCGCGCCCGGCCGCGCCCGCTTCCGCGCGGAAACAGGCGGTGCCGGCGGTCATACGCTG
>NZ_JAYSBG010000340.1:0-3715 GCF_041915505.1 Rhodoblastus sp.
TCAAGGGCAATCCCGCGACCCTGCACCTGCCGGTGGTGATGGTGACCGCGCTCGACCAGACCGCCGACCGCGTGCGCGGCCTCGAAGCCGGCGCCGACGACTTCCTGACCAAGCCGATCGACGAAATCGCGCTGATCGCGCGCGTGCGCTCGCTCACCCGCCTGAAATTCGTGCTGGACGAATTGCGCAACCGCGCCGCGACGTCCGCCCATCTCGGCGTGACCGAAGCGGTTCGCCATTCGCTCGACGACGGTTTCGGCGGCCGCATTCTGCTGGTCGACGACCGCAGCAATTCGTCGCAGAAGATTTGCGCCTCGCTGCGCCCGGCCTATGACGTCGACGTCAATATCGACGCCCATGAAGCCCTGTTCCGCGCCACGGAGCAGGACTATCACGTTGTCATCGTCAGCCTCGGCCTCGCCCGGTTCGACGGCCTGCGCCTGTGCAGCCAGTTGCGCTCGGTCGACCGGACCCGCCACACGCCGCTGCTGATGATCGCCGATCTCGAAGACCGCCAGCGCATCCTGCGCGGCCTCGATCTCGGCGCGAACGATTATCTGATCCGGCCGGTCGACAAGAACGAACTGATCGCGCGCGTGCGCACCCAGGTGCGGCTGAAACGCTATGCCGACAATCTGCGCTCCAACCTGCAGGCGGCGATGGAGCTGGCGGTGGTCGATCCGCTCACCGGCCTCAACAACCGGCGCTATCTGGAGCCGCATCTCGGCGCGCTGCTGGACCAGGCCGCGCTGCGCGGGCGGCCCGTCTCCGTGATGATGCTCGACATCGACCATTTCAAACAGGTGAACGACACCTATGGCCACGACGCCGGCGACCAGCTCTTGCGGAGTTTTTCCGCCCGCGTGAAACGGTCCGTGCGCGGCGCCGACCTGATGTGCCGGCTCGGCGGCGAGGAATTCGTCGTCGTGATGCCGGACACCAATCTGGCGACGGCGGAAATCGTCGGCGAGCGCATCCGCTCGGCGGTGGCGGGCATGCCCTTTCCGCTCGACAATGACGCCCAGTCCATCTCGATCACCGTTTCGATCGGCGTCGCCGATTCGCCCGGCGCGGAGCTGCCGACCGCCTTGCTGAAACGCGCCGATCAGGCGCTCTACCGCTCCAAGAACGGCGGCCGCAACCGGGTCACCGCGGCGGCGGCCTGATATGGCCGCCCAAGGGGATATGGCCGACGACGAAAAGGCCTTCGCGGGAATCGAGATCTGCCGCTTTTTCTGCGCGCTCGCCGTCGTCGTCTTTCATTACCAGCATTTCTTCGCGAACGGGGTCTGGCTGCAGGCGCATCCCGAAACGCGGGCGGCCTTCCCGCTCTCTACCCCCTGCTCGCGCCCCTGTACCATCAGGGATCGCTGGCGGTCTGGCTGTTCTGGGCGATCTCCGGCTTTATCTTCTATTGGCGCTATGCCGAACCGATCCATGCGCGCGCGGTCGACGGCGGCAAGTTCTTCGTCTGGCGCCTGTCCCGGCTTTATCCGCTGCACCTTCTCACGCTCGGCGCGGTCGTTCTGATGCAGGCGCTCTACCTCCGCCATCACGACGAGCCCTTCATCTATCCGCTCGAGGCGGTCAATCTGCAATTTCTGCTCGCCTCGAACTGGATCGCGCTGCTGCCCAAGACTTTCAACTGGCCGATCTGGAGCGTGTCGGTCGAGGCGCTGATCTATGCGATTTTCTTCCTCGCCGCGCGACGGCTGCGTCCCGGCCTCGGCTCCTGTCTCGGGCTTTGCGCGCTCGCGATCGCGCTCTCCTTCGCCCCCTTCGCGCCTTATCTCAGCGATCTGCTGCATTGCGCGATGCTGTTCTTCGCGGGCGGCTTCGTCTGCCTGCTGATCGCCCGTCTCGACCGCGCGGCGCGTCGGAAGGCTTTCTGGCTTGCGGTCGGAATCGCCGCCTTGTCGGCGCCGCTCGCCTTTCGTCATGGGCTCGCCGACGAGCATCCCGATGTCGCCTCGGGCGTGGCCTTGTCCCTTGCCATCGTCGTTGGCTTCGCCCTGATCGACCACGTCGTTCGTTTCGATCTGCGACGGTTCGCGCGCCTCGGCGACCTGACCTATGGCTCCTATCTGTGGCATTTCCCGCTGCAACTGGCGCTGGTCGTAACGACCGACGCGCTGGGCCTGGGCCGCGAGCTGTTCTATTCGCCCTTGCTCCTGATCCTGTGGCTCGCCATGACCTTTGCGCTGGCCTATGGCAGCCATCGCCTGTTCGAGCGGCCCGCGCAGGACGCGATCCGGCGGGCCTGGCGGCGCCTCGCGCCTGCCCCCGCGGCCCAGCGCCTCGCGCCTTGAGCGCGCCGTCCCGTCACGCGACGAAAGTTCAATTTCGATCTGGATCGCGGCGCCGATCCGCGCCATGATGCGGCGCAATGACTTCCGTTCCTTTTCGTATTCGGCAGGTCGAACGCATCGATGCGGTTCCGTCTAAGGATTGGGACAGGTGCGCCAACCCGTCCGCCGCTCCCGATAACGCCGGCGAGCGTTTCAACCCCTTCCTGACCCACGCCTTTCTCGCCGCGCTGGAGTCCACCGGCTGCGTCGGCAAGGGCACCGGCTGGTTTCCCGCCCATGTGCTGGTCGAGACGCCGGAGGGCCAGCTTGCCGCCTGCGCGCCGGTCTATTTCAAGACCCATTCGCTCGGCGAATATGTGTTCGATCACGGCCTCGCCGAGGCCTTCGAGCGCGTCGGCGGGCGCTATTATCCCAAGGCGCAGGTGGCCGTTCCGTTCACGCCGGCGCAGGGGCGCCGCCTGCTCGTCGCCGCCGACGCCCCGCCCGGCGCGCGCGAGGCGCTGGTGCTGGGCCTGCGCGCCTTGCGCGAGACGGCCGGCCTGTCCTCGCTGCATGTCACTTTCCCCGACCCGGACGATCAGGCCTTTCTCGAAAGCGCCGGCTTCATCGCGCGCAAGGGCCAGCAGTTCCACTTTTTCAATCGCGGCTACCAGAACTTCGACGATTTCCTCGCCGCTCTGTCGTCGCGCAAGCGCAAGGCGATCAGGAAGGAGCGCGCGGAAGCCCTGTCTTCAGGCGTCGAAATCGAATGGGTCACCGGAAGCAATCTGACCGAGGCCCATTGGGACGCCTTTTTCCACTTTTATATGGACACCGGCGCGCGCAAATGGGGCCGGCCCTATCTGACCCGGGCGTTTTTCACGGCGCTCGGCGCGGCGCTCGCCGACCGCATCCTGCTGGTGGTCGCCCGGCGCGAAGGGCGGCTGATCGCCGGCGCGCTCAATCTGATCGGCGACGACGCGCTCTACGGCCGCAATTGGGGCGCGATCGAGCATCACCCCTGCCTGCATTTCGAGCTGTGCTATTATCAGGCGATCGAATTCGCCATCGCGCGCGGCCTCAAGCGCGTCGAAGCAGGCGCGCAGGGCGAGCATAAATTTTCACGCGGCTATGAGGCGGTGCCGACCTTTTCGGCCCATGAATTCGAGGACCCGCGCCTCGCCCGCGCCGCGCGGGATTATTTCGCCCGCGAGGCCGAGGCCGTGGACGCCATTCTGGCGGAATATGCCGAGAGCGCGCCGTTCCGCAAAAGCTGATGGCCGGCCCGACAGTGGCTCATTTAGGCCGCAGACTCATAACGATTTGATCCAGATGCGCGCCGCCGCGAGTTTGATGGCGGCGAGGAAGTTGAGCGGATTCTTGTCGTAGCGGGTAGCGATGCCGCGCAAGTGCTTGAGCTTGTTGAA
>NZ_JAYSBG010000341.1:0-3692 GCF_041915505.1 Rhodoblastus sp.
AAAGCCCAGCCAGACCAGACAGTTGGACCCTGCGGCGATCTGCCGGAGTTCGGACCCGATGGCGGTGCGGGAACTGTTGACGAAAATCGGCGACAAGTGGACGATCTTCGTCGTGTTGTCGCTCGACCTTCTCGGCGGCCGCGCCCGGTTCTCCGAACTCGAACGCGCGGTTCCGGGCATTTCGCAGCGGATGCTCTCCTCAACCTTGAGAAATCTCGAACGCGACGGGATGGTGATCCGGGAAGTGTTCCCCGAAGTGCCGCCCCGCGTCGAATATGAGATGACGAGTCTGGGACGGAGTCTGTTGCGCCCCACGCAGGGACTGGTCGATTGGGCCAAGGAGAACTGGGAACAAGTTCGCGAGGCGCAATCGGGATACGATCAGCGATAGCCGCCTCCATAAAGGAACCGGCGAAGGGCGGCTGGCTGCGCTCATGGATAGGAAGACGAGAGGCTAACGGGATGCCGATGTTCCGAACGGAAGATGCGCCGGAGGCGTTCCAATCCGCATGGAATGCTCACGACATGGAAGCCTTTGCCGCTCTGTTCGACGACGATGCGACGTTCGTGAATCGGTTCGGGCGCTATGTGCGAGGCGTCGGTGAGATCATCGCCCTTCACCGCCCGATCCATGAGACAATTTATCGCGATTCGACTCTGGCGAATGAACTGATCGACGTGGTCCCCATCGGTGATGGCGCAGCGATCATACACTTCTGGAGTCGGCTCACGACCGGGTCAGCGCATCCGGCCGGCGCGCACAAGGTCGATACATTGATCCTGGCTGTGCTCACGCGGCGCGACGGCGTATGGCGATTTCAGGCGGTTGAGAATGTTACTTTGACAAATCCCCGCACCGGCGAGATGGTCCTGAGGGACGGGCCGACACACACAGTGACTGGAATTCGTTGAAGGGCGTTCGCTCCGAGGTCGTCCGTGAGCGACCTTGGCCGTTCATGACTGAAAGCCGACGAGCAGGTGACAGCCCCTCCTCGGCGGCGGCAAGACGTCACTTCAAAATGGTGACATGGCCCATCTTGCGGCCGGGACGCGCTTCGGATTTGCCGTAGAGATGCAGGCAGGCGCCGCGGATTTGCAGGAACTCCCGCCAGCGATCGACGTCATGGCCGATCAGATTGTGCATCTCCACCGGACCATGCGCGCGCGCCAGTCCGAGCGGGAAGCCACAGATCGCGCGGACGTGCTGCTCGAATTGCGAGGTCACCGCGCCGTCCAGCGTCCAGTGACCGGAATTATGGACGCGCGGCGCGATCTCGTTGACCAGCAGCTTGCCGCCCTCCGGCGTCTCCACCACGAACATTTCCACCGCCAGCACGCCGACATAATCCAGCGCGTCGGCGATGCGCCGGGCCTTGTCGCGGGCGCGCTGGCGCAGGTCTTCGCCGATGTCGGCGGGCACGGTCGTGGTCGCGAGAATATGATGTTCGTGAGTGTTGCGACCGACGTCCCAGGCGACGAAATCGCCATCGAGCCCGCGCGCCGCCACCACCGAGACCTCGCAGACGAAGGGCACGAAACCTTCGAGGATCGCCGGCTGCCCGCCGAGCGCGCGGAAGGCCACGGCGAGGTCCGTGCCCTCGCGAACCAGGCTCTGGCCCTTGCCGTCATAGCCGAAGCGCCGCGTCTTGAGGATCGACGGACGGCCGATCTGCGCCACCGCCCGCGCCAGCGCGCCGGCGTCGTCCACCTGTGCGAAGGGCGCGACCTCGATGCCGAGACCGGCGACGAAATTCTTCTCGATCAGCCGGTCCTGCGTCAGCGCCAGAACGGAAGGCGACGGCCGCACCGGCCGCATCGCGGCCAGAAACTCCGCCGTGCGCGCCGGGATGTTCTCGAATTCATAAGTGACGACATCGACCGCCGCGGCGAAGCCGGCCAGAGCCTCTTCGTCGTCATAGCCGGCCACTGTGGCGGCGGCGGCGACCTCAATCGCCGGATCATCCGTACGGTCGGTGAAAACATGGCAAGACAGGCCAAGGCGCGCGGCGGCGAGCGCGAGCATGCGGCCGAGCTGGCCGCCGCCGATGATTCCGATGCGCGCTCCCGGCGCCAGTCTCGGCTCAGTCATCGTCCTCAGTCGTCGTCCTTGGGCCGCTCCGCCACCGCCGCGGTCTGTTTCGCGCGCCAGGCGTCGAGCCGCGCGGCGAGCTTGTCGTCATTCAGGGCCAGAATGGCGGCGGCGAGCAAGGCCGCATTGATCGCGCCCGCCTTGCCGATCGCCAGCGTCCCGACCGGCACGCCGCCCGGCATCTGAACAATGGAATGAAGCGAATCGACGCCGGAAAGCGCCTTGGATTCGACCGGCACGCCGAGCACCGGCAAAGGCGTCATGGCGGCGGTCATGCCCGGCAGATGGGCGGCGCCCCCGGCCCCGGCGATGATGACCTTGAAACCGTTCTCGCGCGCGCCCTTGGCGAAGGCGACCAACCTGTCCGGGGTGCGGTGCGCCGAAACGATCCGCGCTTCCGCCGCCACGCCCAGAGCCTCCAGCGTTTCGCTGGCGTGGCGCATGGTCGCCCAGTCGGACTGGCTTCCCATGATGATGGCGACAGGAGGCTTGCTGCTCGGCACTTGCTTCGAACCCGGACCGTTGGAAAGGCGACGTGTCTAAAGCCAAGCGCCTGAAAGGGAAAGCCCGTTTTTGCCGAAATCGCGCGATTTCGCCAATGGGCCGGAGATATCGGCCATTCAGGCGATGATGTCCGGGGTGAGCGCGTCTTCGAGGAAGACGATCCGGTCGCGCAGCATCAGTTTTCGTTTCTTGAGCCGCTGCAATTGCAGGAGGTCGCCGGCGCCGACGGCCATTAGCGCGTCGATGGCGGCGTCCAGGTCGCGATGCTCCTGGCGCAGACGCTCGACTTCAATGGCGAATTCGGCCCGCTCTTCTTCGCTCAGTTCTCTGGTCATCGAAAACCGCTGGCCATTTCCGGACGCGACGGGCGCGCCCTCCGTTCTCGGGGCGCCGTGCGCCATTATTGGGCGCTGCCCGCGCCGTGGGCGGGATTATGGGCGCGCGGGGCGCCAAGAGCAAGGCCAAGATGCGGGCGCCCGCGCGCAAGCGGCGGGCAAATAGGCCAAGCTCGAGCGGAAAGGCGCATCCTGCGGCATGGTCTGGAAATTTTATCGCCGGACTCATGTTGCATTGCGGAAAAAGCGCACCTAAACACCACAATTTCGTCAACAGAATTCCACTTGCGCCCGCCCGGGATCGTGTCACAATCCTGTCGTTCAAGCATCGATAGGAGTTGCGCATGTCCTTGCAAACCCATCTCGCCGAACTCGAACGCCGCCACATGGCGCTGCAACGGGAAATCGAGAAGGAAGAGCTCCATCCAGCATTCGACGAGCTCAAGCTGCACGAATTGAAGCGACGCAAACTGCTTCTCAAGGACGAAATCGCCAAACTGCGCCAATCGAAGGAAAGAGAACTGGTTCACTGAACCGCTATCCGTGGCGAATAATCCGCCGGGCCGAAAGGTCCGGCGTTTTCATGTCCGAAGCGCCGTTTCCGTTTCCCTCTTGCGCGCGCAGCCGCGTTGACATGCGCAAAACGTCGATTAGCCGAAGGAACAAGCGCCTCATTCTGGACTTATCGGCCTTTCCAGCGCACTTTCCGCACAATTTCGCGCGGGCCACCGCGTGCATAAGAACGGGAGCGTGGGGAACATGGC
>NZ_JAYSBG010000342.1:0-3659 GCF_041915505.1 Rhodoblastus sp.
AGCATGTTCAGACCCCGATCTTCTGCGTCTCGGCCACGGCGAAGCGCGTTTTCAAGCCTGCGGCGAGCGCGTGCAATTTCGACCCGTTCGAGCCTTTGACCATCACGGCGTCGCCCGGGCGCAAGGCCTCCGCGACCAGAGGCTCCAGCGCGGCGGCGGTCTCGGCCCAGGCGCCCTGCTTTTCGGGCGGCAGCGCGTCAAAAAGATGACGCGAGAGCGGGCCGGCGGCGAAGACCAGATCGATCCCGTTGCGCAGCAGATCGTCTTTCAGCGCCGCGTGGAGGGCGGGACCGCCTGGCCCCAGCTCCAGCATGTCGCCGACCACGGCGATGCGGCGCCCCTCGCGGGAAACGCCGGCGGCGCCGAGCAGGTCGATCGCCGCGCGCATGGAGGCCGGATTGGCGTTATAGCTCTCGTCGATCAGCAGGACGCGGCTGTTCGGATTGTCGCGGTCGAGTTGCAAGGTTTCGCGCGCGCCGCGCCCCTGCGCCGGCGCGACGGCGGCGAGCGAGGCGGCGATGGCGGCGTAATCGAGGCCGACGGCGCGGGCGGCGAGCAGGACGCCAAGCGCGTTGATCGCCATATGGCGGCCCGGCGCGCCGAGCTCGAACCGCACGTCCTGCCCGAGCGCGCGCGCCGAAACGCGCGAAAAGGTCTCTTCGGGGCCGAATTTCACGAGGTGGGCTTCGGCGGCGATACTTTCGCCGAAACTCAGCACATAGGCCGCCGGCGAGGCCTTCGCCGCCGATTCAAGGATCGGGAAGGTGTCGATATCGCGATTGACGATGGCGACGCCGCCCTTGACGATCCCCGAAAAGATTTCGGCCTTGGCCTCGGCGATGGCCTCGACATTGACGAAATGCTCCAGATGCACCGGCGCGACCGTCGTCACCAGCGCGACATGCGGGCGCACCATATCGACCAGCGGCGTGATCTCTCCGGCGTGATTCATGCCGATTTCGAAAATGGCGAAGCGCGCCTTTTCCGGCAGGCGGGCGAGCGTCAGCGGCACGCCCCAATGATTGTTGAAGGATTTGTCGGAGGCGTGGGTCGGGCCGGCGTCGGACAGAACCTTGCGCAGCATTTCCTTGGTCGAGGTCTTGCCGACCGAGCCGGTGACCGCGATGATCCGCGCCCGGCTGCGCTGGCGCGCCGCCCGGCCCAGACCTTCCAACCCCTTCAGCACATCGTGGACGATATAAAGCGTCCCGAGATGTTTCAGCGCGTCGGCATGGGCCTCGTCGACCACCGCCGCCGCGGCGCCGCGCTCGAAGGCGGCGGCGACATAATCATGGCCGTCAGTGCGGTCGCCCTTGATGGCGAAGAACAATTCGCCCCGCTGCAGCGTGCGGGTGTCGATGGATATGCCCGTCACGCCCTCCGGCGGCAGGCCGAGCACGCGGGCGCGCATCGGGGCGACGAGGCCGAGACCTCTCCACAGGAATTCGCTCATGCCCGCAACTCCTCGAGCGCGGCGCGCGCTTCCTCGTGATCGGAGAAAGGCAGCATTGTCTTGCCGACGAGCTGGCCGGTTTCGTGACCCTTGCCGGCGATGAGCAGCAGATCGCCCGCGCCGAGCATTTTCACGCCGGCGCGGATGGCGGCGGCGCGGTCGCCGATCTCGATCGCGCCGGGCGCGGCGGCGAGAATTTGCGCGCGGATCGCAGCCGGCTCTTCGCTACGCGGATTGTCGTCGGTGACGATGACGACATCGGCGCAACGCGTCGCGATCTCGCCCATGATCGGCCGCTTGCCGGCGTCGCGGTCGCCGCCGCAGCCGAACACGACGATCAGCCGGTTCTTCGCGAAAGGTTTCAGCGCGGCGATGGCTTTTTCCAAAGCGTCGGGCTTGTGGGCGTAATCGACGAAGACTGGCGCGCCAGCCTTGTCGCCGACGCGCTCCAGACGGCCCGGCGCGCCTTGCAGAATTTCCAGAGCCGCGAACACCTGTTCGGCCGGGGCGCCGGCGGCCAACGCCAGGCCCGCCGCCACCAAGGCGTTTTCAGCCTGGAACAGGCCGGCGAGCGGCAGCATCGCGACAATGTCGCGGCCTTCGAACACAAGAGCGAGCCGCAGCGCAAAACCTTCCGCGCGGGCTTCCTTCAAGCGCAAGCCCTCGCCCTTCGCGCCGACCGTGAACAGGTTCAAGCCGCGCGTCCGGCAGGCGACGATCACGCGGTCGGCGTAGTCGCCATCGGCGGCGATCACCGCCGTCTGGCCGGGTTGCAGCAGATCCGTGAACAGGCGCAATTTGGCGGCGAGATAATCGTCGAGCGTCGGATGATAATCGAGATGGTCGCGCGAGAGATTGGTGAAGCCCGCCGCCGCAAGCCGCACGCCATCGAGCCGACGCTGGTCGAGCCCGTGCGACGAGGCCTCCATGGCGAGATGGGTCACGCCTTCCCCGGACAGAGCGTCAAGCGTCCGGTGCAGGGTCACGGGATCTGGCGTCGTCAGCGAGCCATAGACCGCGCCGGACGGCTTGACGATTCCGATCGTGCCGAGCGAGGCGGCCTGATAGCCGCAGAAGGCGAAAATCTGGCGGGTGAAATCCGCCACCGACGTCTTGCCGGAGGTGCCCGTCACGGCGACGATTTTTTCCGGCTGGCGCGGATGGAGCGCGGCGGCCGCCTGAGACAAAGCCTTGCGGACATCCGCGACCCGCACGAAAGGCGCATCGGCCAGGGACGCCGGCGGCGGCGGCTCGCCGACAATGGCGACGGCCCCCGCCGCGAGCGCCTGCGGCGCGAAGCTCATGCCGTCGGCCTTGGCTCCGGAAACAGCGAAAAACACGAAACCCGGCGCGACGGCGCGGCTGTCGGCGGTGACGCCCGCCACATCGAGCGCCGCCAGCGCCGCCGGCGTTTCCGGCAGGAGCGCGTCGAGCCGCATCAATGCTCTCCCCCGCCCGGCCGGGCCGGCGTATTGACGAAGCCATAGCCGAGTTTCGCCAGCAGCGGGAAGGGCGTCGTCGGCAGATCGAGGCGCGGCTCCAGCCCCAACAAGGGACTAACGCGCTCGATCAACCGGCCGGTGACATAGCCGGAATTATAGGCGGCGGTGGCGTAATGGCCGTCCTCGGGCAGGCCCTGCGGTTCGTCCATCACGGTCATGAACAGATAGCGCGGCTTGTCGGTCGGCACGAGCGCCATGAAGGTCGTGAACAGCTTGGTCTTGCTGTAGCGCCCGCCGATGACCTTCTCCGCCGTGCCGGTCTTGCCGCCGACGAAATAGCCCGGGACATTCGCCTTCTTGGCCGAGCCGATCTCGGCGTTGAGGCGCATGATGTAGCGCAGGGCCTCGCTCGTCTCCGGCTTGATCACGCGCGGGCTGTTTTCCTTGCGGAAATCCGCCGGGCGCTTCAGGAAGGTCGGCGTGATCAGATAGCCGCCATTGGAGAGGGCCCCCACCGCCATCATCGCCTGAAGCGGCGCGACCGCCAAGCCATGGCCAAAGGCGATGGTCATGGTCGAAACTTCGCTCCAGTGCTTGGGCACGAGCGGTTCGGCGCTTTCCGGCAATTCGGTGCGCATGCGGTCCATTTCGCCCATCTTGCGCAAAAAGGCTTTGTGGCCCTCGACGCCGACCATCAGCGCCATGCGCGCCGAGCCGATGTTGGAGGAATGGACGAAGACTTCCGGCACCGTGAGAATGGCGTG
>NZ_JAYSBG010000343.1:0-3628 GCF_041915505.1 Rhodoblastus sp.
GTGCGCCTCGCCCAACGCGTGCCGGTCCGCATTGAGCTCGATCCGGTCCCGGCGGAGGTCACTCCGGTCGCCGGCATGACCGCGACGGTCGAAATCGGCCAGCCGGTGCGCTTCCGCGACGATCTGGCGTGGGCGCTGGCCTTCTGGCGGCGCGGCTGGCGCTATTGAGTGTTTCCGCAGCGTCCCGGTTTGGATTTCCGTTTGTGTCTTACGGCGACATCCAATTCGCGGCGCGATCAATCCGTAAGGCGGGATGCCGACCTCCGAACCCGCGTTCGGAAGACCGGCTCGCCTGTTCGGATGCGCAATTCACCTTTCGACGATGGAGCGCAAGCTCAGCGCTTGCCGGAGCTGGCGCTTTGGAGTAAAAGCCCTCACGCGTATTTTCGCGTTTCGATCTCGGAGACGGCACATGACCAATTCGCGCCGCCCGCAATGGGCGCTTGGCTAAGCAAGCCGCCCCGCCGGCTTGCCTCAAGCCGGCTTTTCGATCCTGTGTGATCGACACAGCCAAATAATTTGATTGTCGACAGCGTTCTGCGCCGGCGTCTCGCGCGCCGCGCTGCTGTCTCTTTTTCAGGCCGCGCGCGATGCCGCCGCGGCGAGGATATCGTCATGGATCTTGGTTTTGGCGCGCCGGTTGCGCACCCTTACGAACGTTGGCTGCTGCGCCGTCATGCGCACAATCTCTTCCTGTCGGAAACGCGGCGTGGGCGAACCGGGCCGCGCCGCCGCGTCGCCGGTTGGCTTCTGGAGCATCATCAACTGATCGGCGCCTGCCCCAAAGGGCTTGAAATCGAGGAAGAAGGCGCGAGGCTCAAGGCCGCCGAGTGGAAGTCTTTCGCGCCGTTGCGCAAGCGGCTCGCCGATGCGCAGGACGAAACGGCGCCGGCGGCCTCCTCGCTCGAGAAACGCGTCGCCTGGCTCGGCGCGTCGCTTGGACTGTCGCGATTCGATCAAGCGCTGCTCGACGCGTTGGCGCGCAGCGTCATGTCGCGCCCCCTTGCGCGATCTGCTTCAGCGCTGCGAGGGTTATGAGGGCGAATGCTGGTATGATGAGGAAACACGCCTTTCGGCGCTCGCGGCGATGACGGCGACATCCCAATCGCGGGCGCGGGCGCGGCTTCACAGCGATGCCCCGCTCGGGCTCTACGGGCTTGTGCAGGACTGCGGCCGCAATGAATATTCTCTCACCCAGATCGCGCAGTCGGTGCTGCGCAGTCCGTCGAGCGATAGCTTGGCGCTGCGCAGGCGGCTGCTGGGAGCACACGTGCGCTCCGCGCTCGACTGGACCGATTTCGACCATATCGAGGGGCGGGAAATCGCGCTCGGCCTCGTCGAAGCGGCGCTCACGCGCAAGGAGCGAGGCGTCAATATCTTGTTTTATGGCTCGCCGGGGACCGGCAAAACGGAGTTGGCGCGCGCCATCGGCGACCGGCTCGGAGCGCATGCGGTTTTCGCGGGCGAGGCGACCGCGGGCGCCGAGGAGCGCGAACCATCGCGCGGCGAGCGCATCGGCGCCATCGCCCTCATGGGGGTCTTGGCGCGGCAGGCCGGCGGAAGCTTCGTCGTGGTCGACGAGGCCGATGACGTCTTCGCCAATGTCGATGTCGATGGCGCGGCCCGCAAAGGGTCCAAGGCTTTCACCAACCGTCTCGTCGAAACGAGCGAGGCGCCAACGATCTGGATCACCAACGCGCCGGGCCGGCTCGGCGCCGCCGTATTGCGCCGCATGAGCTATGTGTTGCGCTTCCCGGAGGCCGACCGCACGGCGCGTTCTCGGATGATCGACAAGCTTGCCCGGCACGGGCGGGTGAAGCTCGCGGACAAATCGCGTGACGAGCTTGCAGCGCTCAACGCGTCGCCGGCGATCCTGACCCACGCCTTGCGCGCAGCGCGCCTTGCTGGCGTGGATCCGACGGCCTGCGCGCGTGCGAGCCTGCGCGCCATCGATGGCGCGGAGCCCGAGTACGCTCCGGCGCCGATCGCTTTCGACGTCGCGCTCATTCGCGCCGATCACGATCTTCTCGCTTTGCGCGACAGGATCGCATCTTGCGGGACGCTCGCCCTTTCATTTTGTTTCCATGGCGTGCCGGGCAGCGGAAAGAGCGCCTATACGCGTCATCTCGCCGAGCGCCTCGGTCTGGATGTCGTGGAGAAGCGAGCCTCCGATCTTTTTTCCGCCTGGCTCGGCCAGACCGAGAAGGCGATCCGCCATGCTTTCGAGGAGGCGGCGGACAGGCGCGCCTTCCTGATCTTCGACGAGGCGGACTCGCTGCTGGCCGCGCGCACCGGCGCCCAGCATTCCTGGGAGGTCACGCAGGTCAATGAGTTGCTCGTCGCCATGGAGCGGCACATGCTTCCCTTCGCCTGCTCGACCAACGCCTTCGAGAATTTGGACCCGGCATCGCTGCGGCGTTTCCTTTTCAAGGTCAAATTCCTGGCGATGGGCGAGGATCAGGTCGCCGCGGCGTTTCGCCTGGTCTTTGGCGAGGAGGCGCCGCGCGAGCTGCGCGCGTTCGACACGCTTACACCGGGTGATTTCGCGCTCGTCGCCCGCAAGGCGAAGGTCATGGGGCGCCAGGACGCCGCGACATTGGCGCAATGGCTTATGGAGGAAGCTTCCGCCAAACCGGGCGCGCGGAATCGCATGGGGTTTTAGAAAAGGGGACACATCGTATCGAAAAGGACCTTTGATGATTTTCCCGATACGAGTCTCCCACGGGAGGACCAGTGTGGACGCGCAAGCGGATCTGTTGCGACCGCGCGCATGGTTCTGCTTCGCGCCGGCGGCAGACCATCAAGCGATACCCACTCCCCGCCCCATCTCGAAATTCACGTTGAGACGCCTCGGCTTCTTCGCCGCGATTGGCGCGGCGGCGCGGCGGGTCTATAACATGAGCAGAATCCGCCGCGCGAGACGGCGGGACGCGGGGAAGGGGGACGGTCGTGAAGCTTTTCGTTTTCGACGTCGACGGCACGCTCGTCGATAGCCAGAACCTCATCGTCGAGGCGCAGGGCAGGGCCTTCGCCTCGCTCGGCATGGCGGCGCCTTCGCGCGAGCGCGCGCTTTCCGTGGTCGGCCTGTCGCTGATCGAAGCCTTTGACGCGCTGACCGACGGAAAAGGGCCGAGCGACCGGCTGGCGCAGGCCTATAAGGACGCCTGGACCGAATTGCGCGCGCTGCCGGGCTTCCACGACCCGCTCTATCCCGGCGCGCAGGAATTGCTCAGCGAACTGGCCGCCTGCGAGGACTGCCTGCTCGGCATCGCCACCGGCAAGTCGCGCGCGGGCGTCGACCGGTTGCTGGAGCGCCACGGCTGGCAGGGCTATTTCGACACGATCCAGACGGCGGATGACGCCCCGTCGAAGCCCGCGCCGGACATGTTTTTGCGCGCGCTGCGGGAAACCGGCGTCTCGCCGCGCAACGCCTGCATGATCGGCGACACAACCTTCGACATGGCGATGGCCCATGCCGTCGGCGCCCATGCGATCGGCGTGGGCTGGGGCTATCACCGCCATGAAAAGCTGACCAAGGCCGGCGCGGCGCGGATCGTGCCGGATTTTTTCGCCTTGCGCGCGGCGCTCAGGGAATTCGGGCCGAGTCCAGCGCATGCGTGACGATCTG
>NZ_JAYSBG010000344.1:0-3627 GCF_041915505.1 Rhodoblastus sp.
ATGCTCGGCGCGCCGGCCCCGGCGCCAGGTGGACGCAGTCTCGCTCTGCTCTACACGCGGCACGAAAGCTGCGCCTGCTACATCCTGAGCCGGCGCGGCGCCGAAACGTTTCTGCGCCAGACCGAACGACCGAACCTGCCGGTCGATTACATCGTCTTTCCGGAGAACCCGATCGGCCGGAGCCTGCGGCTCTATCAGCTCGCGCCAGCGGTCGCGATCCAGGACCAGCTTCTGGTGAAAAAAGACGCGGGCGGCGCGAATTTTTCAAGCGACATCAGCCGGCTCGACGCGCCTAAGAAGAAAAACAAGCGCAAAGCCATGTTCACGCTGAAGCGTGAAACGATCCGGCTCTACAAGCAGATCTTCAAGGCTCGGCTTTATCTCGCCAATCGCCTCATGCGTGGGCTCAAGCCGGAAATCGTTTCGTTCCGCTAGATCGTTTCATTGTTTCTACGAAACAATGAAACGATCTAGTTTTTTGTTTTGACGCCTTTTCTTTACGCGAACCGGCATCCACTTCGCTCGAAAACGCTATAGATCACCAGCCGAGGAACAGCCGCTCGGCGAGAAATTCCGGCAGGCCGGCGGCGAAAATTTTCCGCGCGGCGGCGTCGACGTCATAGGCCACGCGAATGAAATTCAGCGTGCCGCGCAAATCGTCGTAAAGCGCGAAGGCGGCGAGCGGATTGCCGTCGCGCGGCTGGCCGACCGAACCCAGCACCGCGAGCCAGCGGCGGCTGCGCGCGAGCGGCGTCGGCAGATTGGCGGTCGGCGCGAAAAAGGCCGGCGGCTTGCCGGGCGCCTGATGATAGAGTTGCGGCCGGTGGACATGGCCGCAAAAGGTCGCATGGGCCCCGACCGCGTCGAGCGAGCGCTCGGCGGTTTCGATTCCCGTGACGTAGATAAAGCGGTCCGGCGCGCTGGCGTCGCCATGAACGTAGAAAATCTTCTCGCCGCCCTCGCCCGAGGCGACCGCCGTGAGCGGCATTGCGGCCAGAAAATCGCGCTGGGCCTTGTCCAACCGCCGCGCCGTCCATTCGATCGCGGCCCGCGCGGCCTCGTTCATATATTCGCTTGGACCCTGAACCGCCGCGAGATCGTGATTGCCCATCAGGCTGACGGCGCCGCGCGCGACATCTTCCGCCACGCAATCGACAATATAGCCGGGATCGGCCCCATAGCCGACCAGATCGCCCAAATAGACGAATTGCTCCGCGCCCAGCCGCCGCGCCTCCAGGCGGCAGGCGTCGAAAGCCTCACGGTTGCCATGGATGTCAGTCAGGAGGGCGATGAGCATATTGATTCAGATCAACGATACCTGATTTCTAGATCAAATTTTTCGCGGCGTCGCGTCAGAAAAGGCTGCCCTGCCCGCTTTCCCGCGCTTTCCGGGCCAAGGCGGGGCGTTCCTTGGCCGGCGCGTAGCGTTTCTTGCCGGCCGGCGCTGGCGAAGGCGCGCCCAGCGGCGCGCCGGCGATGGCCGCGACCCGACCATCGGCGAATTGCAAAGTGAGCCGCGCGCCCTCCGGCGCCTGCGCGACCGAGCGCACGGGGGCGTCGCTGTCGTCGCGCACCAGCGCGAAGCCGCGACCCAGCACCGCCTCATAGCCCACCGCCGCCAACAGTTGGTCAGCATGGGCCAACCTGTCCCGCCGCCTCGCCAGAATGGCGGCCACGGCGGCGTCGGCTCGGGCGCCGAGCGCCCCCGCCCTTTCGGCCTTGGCGCGCAGCTCGTTGCGCAGCAAGGCCAGACGCGCCAGACGCGCCGCGTCGAAACGCGCGCCGAGCGTTGCGAGACGCTCCCGCCGTTTTTCCAAAAGCCCCGCGCGGGCGGCGGCGAAACGGAACAGCATCGTCTGCAACCGGCCGGCGGCGCGCTGCAATTCGGCATGCGGCGCATGGCGCGCCAGTAGGCGCGACGCCTGGGCAAGCGCCAACTCGCGCCGCGACCGCCCCGCGGCCAGCGCCGCGCGCAGGCGGTCCCCGGCGCGATCGAGCCGCTGGCTCGGGGTCGCCAACAGGGTCTCGGGCGCCGGCAAAGCGCGGGCGAGCCCGCGCAGGTCCGCGCGACGGCGGTCGAGCAGGCGCAACGCCGCCGCGTCATGGCGGCGGGCGCGATCGGCCAGATCGGCCAGCAGTTCGGAACGCACCGGCACGGCCTTTTCGGCGGCCCCGGTCGGGGTCGGCGCGCGCAGGTCGGCGACCTGATCGAGCAGGGTCCAGTCGGTTTCGTGGCCGATGGCCGAGATCAGCGGGATCTCAGAGGCCGCTGCCGCGCGCAAAACCTCCTCCTCGTTGAAACTCCACAGGTCTTCCAGCGAACCGCCGCCGCGCGCGACGATCAGCAGGTCTGGCCGGGGGATCGCGCCACTCGGGGCCAAGGCGTTGAAGCCCCTGATCGCCGCCGCGACCTCGGCCGCCGAGGTCTCGCCCTGCACGCGCACCGGCCAGACCAGCACATGACGCGGAAAACGGTCGTTCAGGCGGTGCAATATGTCGCGGATCACCGCCCCGGTCGGCGAGGTGACAATGCCGATCACGCGCGGCAGGAAAGGCAGCTTTTTCTTGCGCGCCTCGTCGAACAGGCCTTCCGCCGCCAGCTTCTTGCGGCGCTCCTCCAGCAGGGCCATCAGCGCGCCGAGGCCGGCCGGCTCCAATTGTTCGATCACGATCTGATAGGAGCTTTTGCCGGGAAAAGTGGTGATCCGGCCGGTGGCGATCACCTCCAGCCCCTCCTGCGGCCGGGTGCGCAGGCGCGAAAAGGTTCCTTTCCAGATCACCGCGTCGATGCGGGCGCTGGCGTCCTTCAGCGAGAAATAGCAATGGCCGGAGGAATGCGGCCCGCGATAATTGGAAATTTCGCCGCGCAGCCGGACATGGCCGAACTGGTCCTCGATGGCGCGCTTCAGCGCCCCGGACAATTCGGAGACCGACAGTTCCGGCGCATTGCTGAGAAGGGCGGATTCGCTCATGCCGTCAGGCTAGTCGATTTGCGCAAGGTCTGGCGAGGGAAAGATTGGCCCGAAAAATGCTGCGCCTGCGCAGTAATCATGACGATCAGCCTTTGTCTCCGACTCGTCGGAAACAAAGGCGCCCGGCCGCGTCAGCGGCCGCCGCGCCAGTCGGCGCGGATCTCATCGGTCTTTTTCAAGGACCGATGAGATAAACCAGCGGAGCGCCCATGCCGTCCATTCCCGTCGCGACCTTGCACGAGCAAGGCCAGGACATGGTGATCGTCATCATGGACCAGGGCTTCGCCCGCGCCGCGCCAAAACAGCAGGAGGCGGCGATCAGCCAGTTGCAGGCTCTGGCCAAGCTGAACGGGCTCAAGGGAACGGTCGCCATGGTCTGGGACGAAGGCGGCAAGATGAATTATCTCATCCCGCAGCCCTGGCATGAGTTCTTCCAGAGCATCACCCTCGAAGACGTGCGCTCCCGGATCAACGCCGAGATCAAGTGGCGATGGGCAGGCGGTGGCCGCCGTAATCCTAATCGCCCCCTTTAACAGGCTGCTGAAAAACCCTTTCGCTTAAGTCTGGTTCGTGATTCGCTTCGATATGAGGGGGAGCATCAGGATGCGCGGGTCGGACGGGCGGTCGGGGCAGCTTTTCAGTTACGTCGATTTGG
>NZ_JAYSBG010000345.1:0-3596 GCF_041915505.1 Rhodoblastus sp.
TTTCGATCTATCTGCCGATGATTCCCGAGGCGGCTTACGCCATGCTCGCCTGCGCCCGCGTCGGCGCGATTCATTCGATCATTTTCGGCGGCTTCTCGCCCGATTCGCTGGCCGGCCGCATCGAGGGATGCAAGTCCAAGGTCATCATCACCGCCGATGAAGGCCTGCGCGGCGGCCGCAAGGTTCCGCTCAAGGCCAATTCGGACATCGCCATCGACAAGACCGGCGACATCATCGAGACCCAGATCGTCGTGAAGCGCACCGGCGGCAAGGTCGACTGGAAGGACGGCCGCGACGTGTGGTGGCACGAGGAAACCGCCAAGGTTTCCGCCGATTGCCCGCCCACCGAGGTCAATGCGGAAGACCCGCTGTTCATCCTCTATACGTCCGGCTCGACCGGCGCGCCGAAGGGCGTGGTGCATTGCACCGGCGGCTATCTGGTTTATGCCGCCATGACGCATCAATATATTTTCGATTATCACGACGGCGACATTTATTGGTGCACCGCCGACGTGGGCTGGGTCACCGGCCACAGCTATATCGTCTATGGCCCGCTCGCCAATGGCGCGACGACCCTGATGTTCGAGGGCATCCCGAACTATCCGACGATCTCCCGTTTCTGGGATGTGGTGGACAAGCACGGCGTCAACATCTTCTACACCGCCCCGACCGCGATCCGTTCGCTGATGGGCGCGGGCGAGGAGCCGGTCAAGAAGACCTCGCGGAAAACCCTGCGCCTGCTCGGCTCGGTCGGCGAGCCGATCAATCCGGAAGCCTGGGAATGGTATTACCGCGTGGTTGGCGACGAGCGTTGCCCGATCGTCGACACCTGGTGGCAGACCGAAACCGGCGGCATTCTGATCACCCCGCTGCCGGGCGCGACCGCGCTGAAGCCCGGTTCGGCGACCCGTCCGTTCTTCGGCGTGCAGCCGCAGGTGGTGGACGCTTCCGGCAACATCATCGAAGGCCCCTGCGAGGGCAATCTGGTGATCGCCGATTCGTGGCCGGGCCAGATGCGCACGGTCTATGGCGACCATGAGCGGTTCCAGCAGACCTATTTCTCGACCTATCCGGGCAAATATTTCACCGGCGACGGCTGCCGCCGCGACGCCGATGGCTATTACTGGATCACCGGCCGCGTCGACGACGTCATCAACGTCTCCGGTCACCGCATGGGCACGGCGGAAGTCGAAAGCGCGCTGGTCGCCCATCCGGCGGTGTCCGAAGCGGCCGTGGTCGGCTATCCGCACGACCTCAAGGGCCAGGGCATCTACGCCTATGTCACGGTGATGGAAGGCGTCGAGCCGACCGACGCCCTGCGCAAGGAGCTGGTCGCCTGGGTCCGCAAGGAGATCGGCCCGATCGCTTCGCCGGACGTGATCCAGTTCGCGCCAGGCCTGCCCAAGACCCGTTCCGGCAAGATCATGCGCCGCATCCTGCGCAAGATCGCCGAAAACGAATTCGGCGCGCTGGGCGACACCTCGACGCTGGCCGATCCGACCGTGGTCGACGATCTGATCCAGAATCGCGGCGGCTGAACGCCCGCGATCAGACTGCTGATAGATGCAAGCCGGGCGAGAAATCGCCCGGCTTTTGCTTTGGCCTTTCATTAAAACTTTAATAACCGCGATTTCAATCAAGTCGGCATTTTGGCGAAATTTTGGCGGGTGTGGCGCCTATACGCTAGTTTCTTTGGAGTTTCGGCGGCAGTTTGGATCAAATCGCCGTGATCGGTCGATTTTCGCTTGCCGGAGCAAATTCATGTCCCAGTTCAAAAGCTTGCGGGCGGCCGCGCTGCTTGGCGCGACGCTGCTCGGCCTGTCCGCGCCGCTCGGCGCCGCCCAGGCCAACACCCATCTCATCGCCTTCCACTCGGGTTATGACGCTGGCACCATCGTCATCAGCATGAGCCAGCGCAAACTTTATCTGGTGCTGGAAGACGGCCGCGCGATCCAATATCCGGTCGCCGTCGCCAAGCCGGGCAAGGAATGGCTCGGCCCGACCCGCATCAGCGGCAAATATTTCCATCCCGATTGGGCCCCCCCGGCCATCGTCAAGCGCGACCATCCCGAATTGCCCGGCATGATTCCGGGCGGCTCGCCGCGCAATCCGATGGGCGTCGCCGCCATCACGCTCGACCGCGACGAAATCGCGATCCACGGCACGACCAGCCGCATGCGCGCCTCGATCGGCTCGCGCGCCTCCTATGGCTGCATCCGCATGCTGAACGAAGACGTCGCCGATCTTTACGGCCGCGTCGATGTCGGCACGACGGTCGTCATGCAGCCCTGATCGGCGCTTTCCGCACGAAACCCAGCCCGGATCGGACGATCCGGGCTTTTTTGTCTCATAGCGGAACGTTCATCCGGCGCGACAAATCCGCCAGCACGTCCGCAGCGCCAAGCCCCTGCCGGCGCAGGGCGCGCAGGCTCGGCGCGGCGCTGCTCTTGGACAGTTTTTTCCCCGCGCCGTCCAGCACCAGCCGATGATGCCGGTAATCCGGCGTCCGCAGATCGAGCAGAGCTTGCAGCAGCCGGTGCAAACCCGTCGCGGCCTCGAGATCGACGCCCCGCACCACATCCGTCACCGCCTGAACGTGATCGTCCAGGACGCAGGCGATGTGATAGGACGCCGGCACGTCGCGGCGCCCGATCAGAACATCGCCCCAGACCTCGGGCGTCGCCGTGACGACCGCGCCGCTGTCGCCTTCGTGGAACTCGCGATAGGTCAGCGGCGCCTCGATCGTCGCCAAGGTGTCCGTCATGGCGAGACGCAGCGAAAAGGGCGCGCCCGACGCCATGCGGGCCGCGCGCGCCGCCTCGGACAGGCCTCGGCATGTTCCCGGATAAAGCAGCGAGCCGTCGGGATCGCGCGGCCAGTCCTTTTTCCCGGCGCAGGCGCGGGCGATGTCGGCGCGCGAGCAGAAACAGGGATAAGCCAGGCCGCGCCGGGCGAGCGTGTCGAGCGCGGCGGAATAATCGGCCAGATGTTCGGACTGGCGGCGCGGCGGCGCGTCCCAATGGACGCCGAGCCAATGCAGGTCTTCGAGCAAAGCCTGTTCAAATTCGCGGCGCGAGCGTTCCCGATCGATATCCTCGATGCGCAGCAGCATCCGGCCGCCGCAGGCGCGCGCCCATCGAAAATTCAACAGCGCGGAATAAGCATGGCCGAGATGCAGATAGCCATTGGGCGAGGGCGCGAATCGGAACACCCGCCGCGCCCCGCCGCCCGGATCCTGTTCCGGCGCCATCGATCAGAAATCGCTCGCTATGCCCTTGCGCTCCCAATCGCCGTAGCGAATGGGTTCGGGGCCTTTGGGGCCGTTGATTTCCTGTGGACGGGCGGCTTCGGACGCATTGCGGCGGCGTTCCTCGGCTTCGGCGAGAGCCCGTTGCGCTTCAGGGCTCAGGGCCTTGGGCTTGTCGCCCGCTGTCGCCGCCGCGCCGTCGCCGTCACTTTCCGCCATAACCAAATCCTCGCGTCGATGCGCCGGAACAGCGCCGCAGCGCGATTTCTCTGCGCGCGCCGCTATGGTAAACATCGGTCAGGCCGATTCATAATCGAAAGCGTCCTGCGCGCAACTCCGACCTGGTCCC
>NZ_JAYSBG010000346.1:0-3569 GCF_041915505.1 Rhodoblastus sp.
TGGCGTGGTCGGGCATTGGCTCGGCGATCCTGTACAAGATCGTCGATCTGATCGTGGGCCTGCGTCCGACCCCGGATCAGGAGCGCGAGGGCCTCGACATCTCCGATCACGGCGAACGCGCCTACAATTACTGAAACCGCGTACCCTCACGCGTCATCACAATAAGGCGGCGGGCACAAGCCCGCCGCTTTTCATTTGGGAACGGCGAAACGGCAGCCGAAGGCCGTTCAATAGGCCACGATCTTGTAGGTTTCGCCCGGCTTCAATTGCTCGGCGTCGAGCCCGTTAAGGAGCTGGAACTGCTGCAGCGGCCGGTCGGTCAGGGCCATTTTGTCGGCCATGGTCTGGGCGGTGTCGCCTGCCGCCGCGACGGCCAGCCGGATATGCAGCGGCTGGGCGAGCTTTTCCTCCTCTGGCGTGATCGGTCGGAAGGAATTGATCGATTCGTTGAATTTCTTGTCGGCCGCTGGGGTCATGGCCTTGATCGCAAAAATGATGCGATAGAGATCGTCGTGGAAGGCGATCACCGCCACTCGGAAATTCCATTCGCCGGCGCGGGCGTCGGCGAAGACCGCCGGCAGGTCGTTGACGGTTCCGGTGCGGATGGTCGAGGACAACAGGCCGTCAATCCAGCCGGAAGTCAGATAATCGGTCAGGCTCTTGCCCTGCGGCGCGCGCACGCTGTCGAACCGCAGCGCCTCCGCCCCGCCGTCGGCGACGCCGAGCACCGCCTGGGCCGAATTTTCCAGCGCATAGCCCTCCGGCGCCTCGAAGGCGAAGCCGAGGCGCGGATGGATGAATTTCCGTCCCCTGATGGCGCCGTCCATCGGATTGTCGCCAAAGGCGATGCCGTCGATCGCGGCCAGATATTGCGGGCGCGCGGTTTCGCCGATGCCGGGCGCGCCGATCTGGCGGGCGGCCTGTAGCGCCGCCGCTATCCGCTCCGGCGTGGAGGGATGGGTCGAGAGGATGTCCGGCCGCGAGCCGCCTTTCTGGCCGATCAGCGCCGCGCGCATCTCGCTCGAACGGGCGAGCGAACTGAGGAAGCGGGAGGCGCCGAACGGGTCGTAGCCGGCGCGCGCAATGACGCTGATGCCGATCTGGTCGGCCTCGAGTTCCTGCTGGCGCGAGAAGCCGGCGATGGTCTGCGCGGCATTGGCCTGGACCTGCTCGCCTTTCTGGCGGTTCTGGATGACCCGCGCGGCCTGGGTGATCACCGCCGCGGTCTTTTCCTGCTCGGCGCGCAGGAAAGCGTGGCGTGAGGTGACGTGGGCGATTTCATGCGCCATCACGGCCGCCACCTCGGAGGTGTCGTTGGCCAAGGCGAGCAGGCCGCGCGTCACGAACAGATCGCCCGAGGGCAGCGCGAAGGCGTTGACCACGGCAGAATTGAGAATGGTCACGCGATAGGGCTGGGTCGGCGTGTCGCTCGCCTTGGCGAGCCGCGCCAGAACCTCGTTGAGATAATTTTCCGCCTTGGGCCAGCGATAATCGCCGCCATAAAGCGCGATCAGCTTCTTGCGCTCGGCCTCTTCCGGCGTGTCGCCCAAGGCTTTCGGCGCGGCCGCCGGCGCCGAGGGTTTCTGGGGGACGACGCCCTGGCGCTCCAGCGTCGCGCAGCCGCCAAGCAGCAGCAGGGCCGCGAGCGGCGGCAGCGCGAAAATCCGCTGCGACCTGTTCCGTCCGCCCGCCGCCATCGCGCCCGCCGTCCCGTTCGCGCCCGGTGACCGGGCCGCTGCAACCAAAAAACCAATCAGTTTCGCCCCGGCGAATCGGGGCGCCGCGCTCCGTCCGGGCGCGGCGCCTCTTCCATAAACTCGATTTGGCCCGGATGGAATAATTCGATTTGCGGGGCTGCGCCGATTTCGACAACGCCGCGCGCCCGGATCCGCCGGTTCGGCAGGCTCTGCAAGGAAAAGCCCGCATTTTCAAAGGCCGGCAGGCTGCGCCGCGCCAGAACCAGCGAAACGCCGCCGCTACGGCCGCCCGGACTCCCGCCCGCCAGGTTCAGATAGATCCGCGAGCCGGCGCGGCCCACCGAGCGAATCCGGCCTTCGACAATCGCCAGGGTTCCGGCGCGCGCGGCAAATGCGGCGGGATCATCCGTCGCGAGCACCGCAAAATCGGGATCGGCCCAAAGGCCCAGTCTGGCGGCGCGGGCGGCCTGTTCGGCCGCCAAGGCGCCGGCGCCGCAGGCGCCGGGATCGGCGCTCGCCATGGCGAGGCCGGCGGCGGCGAGGGTTTCGTCGGCCGCTTCGTCCGAGGATTCGACGAAGATCCGCGCCGGCAGGCGGCCCCAGCGGTCCGTCGGGCCCAGCGGGAGCACGAGCAGGGTCTGGCCGCGCAGGAGCGAAGTCAGCTCAAGAGCGGTCTCGTGCGGCCGTTGCGGCGCCTTCGCGGTGGCGCGCGGCGGCTCCAGCATGGGAAAAGCGACCTGGCGGCCATCGACCAGGACGATATCCAGCCGGTCGCTGACATGATCGAGCCGCACCGGCTCGCTCGCTGCGGCGCGATCGCAGGAGGGCGCTCCGGCGGCCTGAGCCAGCAGCGCCAGCCAGCAGCAGCCCACCCTGAGACATGCGGTCAGGCGCAAGGCGACCCCCGATGCGGACAAGAAAGCGAAAGCTTAGCATGATTGCGCGCGATGCGGTTTTTCAGGAGCCAATTTTGTGATAGGCAAGGCGCGCATCCGCGTCCCGGTAGCTCAGCAGGATAGAGCAACGGTTTCCTAAACCGTAGGTCAGGGGTTCGAATCCCTTCCGGGACGCCAATAAAATCAACATTTTGCGTGGAAATATCATTCCGTGTCGCCGGTTGCGTGTCAGGGCGCAGTGGTTCTGCTGCGTGATCCTGCGCCTCGCGCCATGCGCGGATGAACGGGCGATTGAAAATGCGGTCATGATCCTCCGCATTCGTCATGGTGGTGCTGTGAAGGCTGTTGTCGCGTTGGTGTTGCTTGATCGTTTCTTCAAGATCCATGCGCCTCGTCGACCAGGGCGGCGAAAGCGAGCGGCGGGTTGGCCCTGAGCGGCCGAGGGGTTGATGCGGTATAAACTGGCGGGGGAACGACGCGCCAAATCAATCGAAAAAGGCGAGGAGCCTGTATCTGGATTTCTAAAAGGCTACATCATCGCGTCACACAATCTCTCAAGCGTAATGGTCGCGCTATATTGACCGTTCGCATTGACCAGAAGGACCGAATGTCCCTTCCGGAACATTCTCACGGCCACGTCGTCGAGATCATCCCACGCGGAACAACACCCTACATCTTCAGGAAATGAAAAGAAAATCCGGTCGGCCGTTTCGGCTTTGGCGTTTCGCGCAATCTGAGCGGCGATGGAGCTGGGCGTGACGACCCCGATGACGCGCCTCTCCTGATCGATCAACAAAACGGCCTCCACCCCCGAATAGCGGAACAGCCGCGCCAGGGATTGCAGCGATGAGTGATGCGACGCCTGGATCAGAGGCTTCCCAATTCTATGCAAAACCTCGCCGATGCTGACCGCCAATTTGCTTCTCCGTGTCTGCGCCCTCGTTTCCAGCGATGTCGGTTTCGTGGCCCTTTCGGC
>NZ_JAYSBG010000347.1:0-3567 GCF_041915505.1 Rhodoblastus sp.
TCGGGGCCGACGACGTTCTTGGCGCCGGGGCCGATCTGGTGGCAGGCCTTGCACTTGTTGAACACCTTGGCGCCCGCTTCGGGATCGCCCGCGGCGAAAGCGGAGGACGAGACCAAAGCGAGGGCGGCCGCCGCCGACAGCGCGTGGATGAGCTTCATGTGACGTTTCCTTCCTGACGATGGGATACGAACCCGAATCGGTGCAGACTTCCTTGGCGCGAAGGCCGGAAGACCTCGCGCGCCACAATCTAGGTCGTGGATCGCGCGATGACAATCGCTTGGGCGTCGGCGCGACGCCCAACTTTGGCGCCACATTTTGCCGCAGGAGGATGAGAGCGATGGCCGGTTTCGACGCCGCGCGCATTCTCCTGCGGGAGCGCTTCGGTTTCGACGATTTCCTGCCCGGACAGGCCGAGCCGGTCGGAGCCGCGCTGGCCGGCGCGGATTTGCTGGCGCTGCAGCCGACCGGAGCCGGCAAATCGCTGATCTATCAGCTTCCGGCTCTGGCCCGGCCCGGCCTGACTTTGGTGATCTCGCCGCTGGTCGCTCTCATGCGCGACCAGGCGCAAAAGCTTGCGCAACAGGGAATTCCAGCCGCCGCGCTCCATGCCGGCCTCGACCCGGACGCCTATTGCAGGCTTCGCGCCGGCCTCGAAAACGGACGGCTCAGCCTGCTTTATCTCGCGCCCGAGCGGCTCGCCGATCCGGAGACATTGGCCTTGCTGCGGGGCGCGGGCGTGCGCGCCCTGGCGGTCGACGAAGCCCATTGCATCTCGCAATGGGGCAATGACTTCCGCCCGGATTATCGCCTGATCGCGGAAGCCGCCGACCATCTGGGCCAGCCGCAAATGATCGCGACGACGGCCACAGCGTCGCCGGCGACGCGCGCCGACATTCTTAAAAATCTCTTCGCCCGGCCGCCGCGCGTCTTCGTCGGCTCGTTCCGCCGCCCCGCGGTCGCGCTTTCGGCGGTTCCACGCGCCCGCGACAGGATGCGGCAAGCGCTCGATCTGGTCGCGGCGCGGCGCGGCCGCAGCGGTATCGTCTATTGCGCCTCCCGCGCGAGCGCCGACCGGATCGCGACCCTGCTGGGCGAGGCGGGCCTTTCGGCGGCCGCCTATCACGCGGGCTTGCCGGCCGAGGTTCGGGCGGCGCGGCAGGACGCCTTTCTGGCCCGTCCCGACATGGTCATTGCCGCCACCATCGCTTTCGGCCTCGGCGTGGACAAGCCCGACGTGCGCTTCGTCATCCATTATGACGCGCCCGATCATCTCGAAACGCTCTATCAGGAGACCGGCCGGGCGGGACGCGACGGCGCGCCGGCGGAGGCTGTCGCGCTTTACGATCCGCGCGGCATGGCCGTCTTGCGCGCGGCGCGGTTCGATCTGGCGCGGATCGACCCGGCGGCGGGGCTGCGCGCGGGCGGCCTGTCGGATTATTTCCTGACGGCGCGCTGCCGCGAGCGCGCATTGCTCGCCGCTTTGGGCGAAACGGCGCCCGCCTGCGGCCAATGCGACAATTGCCGCAGCGGTGTCGCGGCCTGGCGTCAGGCTGCGCGAATGGCGCGCTTTTGGGCCGGCGACGCGCTGGCGCTGGCGCGGCGGCGAATCAGCCCGCGCGCCGCGTCGCAAGTCGAGGAAGTCGAGATCGAGAGCCTGAACAGAGCCGTGGAAGAAGAAAGGCCGGCGCCGCGAGCGCCCTTGACGGTTGAACAGAGCAATCGCCTTCGCGCCTTGATGGCCGAGCGCGTCGTCATCGCCCGCCGCGCCAGAATGGCGCCAGGACGTCTCATTTCGGACGAGGCCTTGATCCGGCTCATGGAATCGCCGCCGGCCGATCTCGCCGAGCTTGCCGCGCGTTGCGGCGATGGCGGCGGCGCCTTGATCCGTTATGGCGCAGCTTTGCTTGAGAAGGCGCGTTATGGTTAATTTCTATTGTCTTTGTTCCAGAATAATACAAAGTGACTTTCGTCTTATAGTTTATGAATCGTAAAATTTTCTGTAAATTGTAGCGGAAAGTTACGTTTGGAACATTTGTTGAAATGAACGCTTGTTAATCTTCCTTAACGCGCGCTCCATGGGACGCGCAACGTTGCTGGAATGCCCCCGTCATGATGCAGTCCGCCGGTATCCCGTCTTTGAGCTCCTCAACGCCAGTGCGGACTTCGATCGAACGCAAGGACGTCGGACCGACCGAGGAGAGCAGGGCGCTGCCGCTGGGGCTGGCCTTCCTGGTCAAGCCGCGCCGTGAACTCGACGTGCGTTTCGATCCGGTGACGCGCGCCGTCTGGTGCTCGATGCGGCACGCCAACAGCGTGAGCTGGACGCTGCCGCTGCTGCGCGAGCTCAACGGCCTTTACGCCGATATCCGCGCCTTGCGCGGCAGCGAGGCTTTCGATGAGCCGCCGATCAAATTCTTCATCGGCGGATCGCTGCGCCAGGGCGTGTTCAACATGGGCGGCGACCTCTCCTTCTTCCTCGACCGCGTCCGCGCGCGCGACGCCGAGGGACTGCGGCGCTACGCCTATGCCTGTGTCGACGCGATCTACAATAATTATCACGGCTTCGAGGCGCCCGTCGTAACCATCGCCTTGCTGGAGGGCGACGCGCTCGGCGGCGGGCTGGAGGCGGCGTTGAGCTGCCAGGTGGTCATCGCCGAGCGTGGGGTCAATCTCGGCTTTCCCGAGGCTTTGTTCCATACTTTTCCGGGCATGGGCGCCTATAGCCTGATCTCGCGGCGGCTCGACGCGGCGCGCGCGGAAAAGCTGATCCTCAGCGGCAAGATGTTCAAATCCGAGGACTTTTTCGAAATGGGCCTCGTCGATTATCTGGTCGAAAAGGGCGAGGGGCCCGAGCGGGCGCGCGCTTTCGTGACGGAAAACGGCAAGAGGCACGCCTTGCTTGCGGCCATGGGCAAGGTGCGTCGGCGCGTGGCGCCGTTGACCCTGGAGGAATTGCGCGACGTGACCGACGTCTGGGTCGAGACAGTGCTCAATCTCGCGCCAATTAATCTCCGCAAGATGGAAATGCTGGCTTTGTCGCAAGACCGCCTGTTCAGCCAGACCGCGAGCCAAAGGTTCGCGGGCGAGGCGCCGGCCGCGTCGCCGCAGCGCTGAGGCGCTTAGATCGTTTCCTTGTTTCATGGAAACAAGGAAACGATCTATCTTTTTATTTTAGCACATATTCGCTTCGCGGACCTAGGGTTCTTCACGCGAACCGGCATCCACTTTGCTCGACCCGAAGGGCCGCGTCAGCGAACACGCTGTAGGTTTTCGGCGGTCAATTTCCCCGATCCAGTCCCTGGCATGAAAGAGCCTTCCGCGACTGACCGGGTCGCGGAAGGCTCATGGATCGTCGCAGGTCCGGGACGTGGCGCTCGGCGGGGAGGAGAGACGCGCTTTGCAGTCGCGTTTCCGGATTTGGCGCGGCGACCGATCGGCGGAAAACCGTGTCGGACCAGCCGTCACCAGACGGCGGCGAGCACCGCGGTCATGAAGGCGAAGGCGGCGCAGATGGAGACGATTTCAACTTTGATGGCGGATGTCATCGGTCGGCCCCCTAGCTTTGCG
>NZ_JAYSBG010000348.1:0-3556 GCF_041915505.1 Rhodoblastus sp.
TCGCCTCGCCGGCGATCCCGAAATCCTGGCGGAGGATCTGTTGCAGGAGCGCTTTCTGGCGCGCGAGGAGGGCTCCGGCACGCGCGTGCTGATGCAGCGTTTTCTGGAGCGAATCGGCGGCGGACGCGCCTTTGAGGTGATCGAAATGGGCACCAATGAAACGATCAAGCAATCGGTGATGGCGGGGCTGGGGATCGCGATGATTTCGGCCCACACCTGCCTCACCGAGATCGCCGACCGTCATCTGGTCGCGCTTCCGGTCGCCGGCCTGCCGCTGGTGCGGCAATGGTTCCTGCTCAATCGCTCGGATCGCGAATTGACTCGGGCGGCGCAGAAATTCCGCGAATTCATCCTGGAGCGGCGCGGCAAACTCCTGCCGAAGCTCTCGGCCTACGGGTTTTGACGTCAGTCTTTCAGGCCGAGTCGGCGGAAGACGATCGACGGCGGGCAGAAGCCGGTGACGGCCGATTGCAGCAGGTTCAGGCCGATGAAAGCCGTGAACAGCAGGAACCAGGGCGAGACGAAATAAACCAGCGCGACCGAGATCAGAATCATCGTCCCGGCGAGGGCGCGAACCGCGTCATTGATCGTCATGATCCAGCCTCCATTCAGCGCGCCACCGGCAGGTCGTGGCGGCGCCAGTCCGAAATGCCGCCGCCGAGATGGCCGTCAGCCGGCAGGCCCAATTTCCGCGCCTGGTTCAACGCCTTTTTCGAGCGGATTCCCGACTGGCAGTAGAAGATGATCTTGCGGTCCTTGGGGATGGTCGCGGCCGCGGTGGCGAAACGCGACAGGGGAACGTGGATCGCGCCGGGAATATGGCCTCCGGCCCATTCATTGTTTTCGCGCACGTCGACGAGGACGAAGGCGCCGTCTTGTTTGCGCAGGGCGTCGCGCAATTCTCCCGGCGAATAGGTCTTGTCGTCGCCGCCCGATTTGAACCAACCGAACATGATCGTCACTCCTTCCGCGCGCCGGCGCCCCCAAGCCTCCGAATTTTCATTCTTGAATTAATTCGAATAATCGAATATTACAAGAAAATAAAATCGGACGGCGAAAAAGCCGGCACAGGGGAGAGAAACATGGCGGAGATCGTCATCATGGGCGCCGGCTTGGGCGGCGTCATCATGGCCTATGAAATGAAGGACGCGATGCGGCCGGAGGACCGGCTGACCGTCGTCACCAAAGACCCGATCTATCATTTCGTCCCGTCCAATCCCTGGGTCGCCGTGGGGTGGCGCACGCGGGAATCGATCGAGATCGACCTGGCGCCGACTTTCGCCCGGCGCGGCATCGCGTTCAAGGCAGCGCCGGTGACCAAGCTCGATCCGCACGCCAATCGTCTCGAACTCGAAGACGGCTCTACCCTGACCTATGATTATCTGGTCATCGCCACCGGCCCCGAACTCGCCTTCGACGAGATCGAGGGCTTCGGCCCGGAAGGTTTCACGACCTCGATCTGTCATATCGATCATGCCGAAAAGACCGCGCTGACTTTCGAGGAATTCTGCAAGAAGCCGGGGCCGGTCATTACAGGCGCGGCTCAGGGCGCGTCCTGCTACGGGCCGGCCTATGAATTCACCTTCATTCTGGAAACGGAGCTGCGCCGCCGCAAGATCCGCGACCAGGTTCCGATGACCTTCATCACCTCGGAGCCCTATATCGGCCATCTCGGCCTCGACGGCGTCGGCGACACCAAGGGCCTGCTCGAAGGGGCTCTGCGCGAGAAGCATATCAAATGGATGACCAGCTCGCGGGTGAAGCAGGTTGAAAGCGGCAAAATGATCGTCGAGGAAATCGCCGATGACGGCTCGGTCAAGGCGACGCGGGAAATGCCCTTCGGCATGGCGATGATGTTGCCGGCCTTCCGCGGAATCAAGCCGCTGAGGGGCATCGAGGGTCTGGTCAATCCGCGCGGCTTCGTGCTGGTGGATCGCCATCAGCGCAACGAGACCTTCCAGAATATTTTCGCGGTCGGCGTCTGCGTCGCCATTCCGCCGATGGGGCCGACACCGGTGCCCTGCGGCGTGCCCAAGACCGGCTTCATGATCGAATCCATGGTCACGGCGGCGGCGAAAAACATCGGCGAAATCCTACGCGGCCGGAAGCCGATCTATCGCGGAGCCTGGAACGCCATCTGCCTCGCCGATTTCGGCGATACCGGCGTCGCCTTCGTCGCCCAGCCGCAGATTCCGCCGCGCAACGTCAACTGGTCGGCCTCGGGCCGCTGGGTTCATGCGGCCAAGATCGGCTTCGAGAAATATTTCATCCGTAAGATGCGCAAGGGGACGAGCGAACCGTTTTACGAATCCGCCGCGTTGAACATGCTCGGCGTCGGCAAGCTCAAGAGCGTCTCGACGGATTGACCGGTCGGGCCCGCGCAAGCTCCGCAGGCTAGCAAAAGCCTGCAGGAGGTGCGCCATGGCGTCGCAGCAGGATTCCGCTCTGGTCACGATCCCGGTTTCAGCCGGCGAACTCATCGACAAGATCGTCATTCTGGGGCTGAAGACCCGGCGCGTGCGCCATGCGCCGAAACGGCTGATGGCGGCAAAGGAGCTGGCCCTGTTGCAGGACGCCGCCGCGCCGATGCGCGCGGCTGACGCGGGCGGCGCAATCGCCGCGCTGGAGGGGAAGCTGGAACAGGTCAACGGCGCCTTGTGGGACGTCGAGGATTTTTTGCGCGTGCGGGAGCGCGACGCCGATTTCGGCCCGGCTTTCGTCGAGGCCGCGCGTCAGGTCTATCGCCTGAACGACGAGCGGGCGCGTTTGAAAAACGCGGTCAACGCCGCCGTCGGCTGCGCCCTCGTCGAGGTCAAGGAGCACCCGGACTATTAGCGCGCGACCTTCAGCGCCGCGTCGAAACCCGCCGCGCCGGGCCAGCCGGACAGCAGCTTGCGGCCGAGGATGAAGGACGGCGTGGTGGCGACGCCGATATCGTCGAGGAAATGCGACTGGGCGATGATGCGCGCGCGCACGTCGGGACTATTGGCCGCGTCGGTCAATTTGGCGACATCCAGTCCGAGCACCTGCGCCACGTCGAGCGCGACGTCGCCGTCGATCATGCCCTTGCGCGCATAGAGGCGGCGATGGAATTCATAGGCCTTTTCGGGACCGTAGACGATCAGCGCCGCCTGTCGGATCTTCGCCGCTTGCACCGAACCCGCCGATAATTGCGGGCTGTCGATCAGGCCGAGCCGCAGCTTCTTCTTCGCCACCCGCGCGTCGAGCGTCTCAAAAGCGGCGCGGCAATAGGGGCAATTATAGTCGAAAATCTCGATCGCCGAGGGACCGGCGCCGAACCAGGACAGGCCGGGGACGGAATCGGGATTGGCCGTCGGCGGCAGCGGCGTGAGCGGCAGTTCATCGACAGGGGCGGCGACGGCGCAGGCCGGAACCGCCGCCGCCAGGACCGCCAGGAAGGCGCGACGTTGCACGAAAAACTCCCTGTTCAGCCGACCGAGAAGACCGGCGCGCGCCGGGCCTGTTTCGTCAATTCCTCGCGCACCGCGCGGGCGAGATCGAAATAGGATTTGGCCTGCGGGGAATCCGGCGCGAC
>NZ_JAYSBG010000349.1:0-3553 GCF_041915505.1 Rhodoblastus sp.
AGGCAGGCGAAGGCGACCGGGACGGAGCGGAAGGCGAGGCCGACGAAGGCCGCGACGAAAGCGAATTCGAGGGTCAGGCCGTGGTTCAGCTTGGTGATCATGCCGGCGCTGTTGCGTGCCGCGATCACCGACAGGCCAGTCGCCGCGATGTGATAACCGGGATGGCGGGCGGCGAGTTCGTTCAATTTTTCATTGAGCTGCTCGACAATCGGCAGGATGTGATTGGCGTCCTTGTCCGGCACCCGGCCGGAGATCAAAGCCGCGTCGCGGTTCTCCGCGATGAAGCGGCGGGCGAGGAAGGGCGGCAGCAAATCGACGAAGGTCTTCAGCGTCTCGACATCGTCGCGATGCAGCCGTTCCGCGAGCCAGCGGCGCAGCGTTTCGAGCGACCAGACATTGGCGACGCCCGGCTGGCGCTCCATGATCGCATGAGCCTCGCCAATCAAAGCCAGCGTCTCCGGCGCGAACAGATCGGCGCCCGGCGGGAACGTCACATAAAGGTCGATCGGATTGGCGCCGTTGAGCTTGAGGTCGAGCCGCTGGCTCGCCTCGACGGCGTGGTTCTGGTCGGGCGTCTGGTCGGCGAGGCGATAGCGCGGCTCTAGTCCCATATAGAAAAAGCCCAGAACGGCGACGACAGCGAGGCCCAAACCGGCGTTGACGCCCGGCCGGCGCAGCATGCGCGCGGCCACGAAATCGCAAAAACGGCGCAAGGCCCGCACGCCGGAATCGGCGCTGCCGAATTCCGGGTCGAGCGCGCCGGGCGGCGGGGCGATCAGCACGCCAAGCACGGGCGCCAGCGCCAGAACCGTCGCCAAAGCGATCAGGATGGACAGAAAACCCGCCTGGCCGAAGGCGCGGATCAGGTCGGAATCCGAAAACAGCAGGCCGAGCAGCGACAGGCCGGCGGCGGCATGGGTCAGCACGCAGGCCGGCCCCACCACACGCAAAGCGTCGCGGAAGGCGGTCGCACGGTCGGCGCCGGCCATCATCCGGTCGCGCGCCGCGAAGGTGAGCTGCATGGAATCCGAAAAGCTGATCACCATGATCAGCGGCGTCATCACGTTCAGAAACATGTTCAGGCGGAAGCCGAGCCAGCCCAGAGCGCCGAGCGACAGCAGGATCGCCAGCAGCGGTGGGGCCGCCGCGATGATCATGAAGGAGACGCGCCGGAAGAACAGGATGGCGATGGCGCAGCCCGCCAGCAGGCCGAGCGCATTATAGAGAATGCGGTCGCGCTCCAGCGCCTTGCGGATTTCGAGCTGCATCGCCGGCGCGCCCGATAATTGCGCGATCAGGCCCGCGCCCTGCAGATCGTCGCGCAAAACGCCGCGAATCTCATCGATCGCCGAGGCGAGGCGTGGGCCATCGGCCACGCCGGGCTCCAGCGACAGCACGACCAGAGCCAGATCGCCCTGTTCCGACAACAGCTTGCCCCGGATCAGCTCATTGTCCAGCACGGTCTGGCGCAAAGCGTCATATTCCGCGCCCTCGGGCAGCGGATCGGGAAACAGCGGCTTCGGCAGGCCGCCGTCTTCCGCCGGCTGGCGCGCGGAAAACATCGAAATCGCCCCGCGCGCGCCGTCGACAAGCTGCAGATCGGTCGCCAAAGCGCGCAATTTCTCGACATTGTCGCGCTGCAGGACGGTCTTGCCCTCGATGACGACCAGAACGTCATATTCGCTGGAGGGAAAGGCGCGCGAAACCTGTTCGAACTGGCGGAATTCGGCGCTGTCGGAGCGGAAAAGCTGGCTGAGCGAATCGTCGACCCGGATGCGCAGCACGCCGAGAATGGACAAGGCGGCGAGGAGCGTGAAGAGAATCAGCGTCGGAACCGGCGCGCGCAGGGCCAGGGAGCCGAAACGCTCGATTCCCAGCGCGATATTCGACGACCGGCGGTCGGATTCGCTGATTTCGCCGGGTTTAATGCGCGATATATCGGCTTTCGGAAGGTTCATGCCCGCCCATCCTGCTGCGACAACGCCCCGTCCGCCCGCGCCGATCGCGGCGGCGGCCGCTCATGACTTTCCCGAAAACGCGACATTTTTACGATCTTGCCGGGTCGGCGGTTCCCGCGCCCGCCAATAAATTGCCAGCGCCGCTCAAGCAGTCCCAGATCCCGAAAAGCGCCGCACTTTGCGCGGACGCAACTTTCGCGCGGCGCATCCGATCATATAAGATCGCGGGGCGAAAAAACGCGCCCGGAGATGCGCCATGGATCGCGAAAACACAATCCCCACGCTCGCCGGCGCCCTGCTCGCCACTGCCGGCGACGCCATTCTCGCGGTCGACCGCGAGAGCCGGATCACCTTCTGGAACCCGGGCGCCGAGCGCATTTTCGGCTTCCGGCGCGACGAGGCGCTCGGCCAGAAGCTCGACATCATCATTCCCGAAAATCTGCGCGCCCGCCATGACAGCGGCTTCCGCCACACCATGGCGACCGGCGCGACGCGCTATGGCGCGGGCGACCTGCTCGCCGTGCCGGCGCTGACCCGCGATGGGCGGCGCATTTCGATCGAATTCAGCATTGTCCTGCTGCGCGACGCGACCGGCGCGCCCGACGGCGTGGCGGCGATCCTGCGCGACGTCACCGGGAATTTCGAGGCGATGCGCGCCCTGCGCCAGAGGCTGGCAGAACTGGAGCGCGCCGCTCAGCCCATGGCGAAGGCCACCACGAACGGCAAAGTGACATAGGACGCCAAAGTCGAGATCAGCACGAGGCCCGCGACCTCGTCCGGATCGGCGCCATAGATGCGCGCGAACAGATAATTGAACACGGCCACCGGCATGGCGCTCTGCACGATGAGCACGCCGCGCTCGATTCCGCCCAGCCCGAACAACCACGCGACGAAAGCGCCGCCCGCGACGCCGAGGCCGATGCGCGCCAGCGACAGGATCGTCTGCCGCGCCTTGTTGGTGGCGCGAAACTCCGCCAAAGCCGCGCCAAGGCCGAGCAGCATCAGCGGGATGGTGATATTGCCCAACAGGGTCAGCGAATCGTTCAGCCATCTCGGCGCGGCGAAACCGATCTGCGAGCAGACGACCGCGACGACGGCCGCGTAGAGGAACGGCGCGCGGAACAATCCGGCCAGCGTGATGACGCCGCGCGCGATGGCCGGGCCGAAGCTGAACTGGCCGATGGTGGTGACCGTGAAATAGATCATCGCCAAGGCCAGCCCGCGTTCCCCAAAGGCGTAGAGGCAGATCGGCAGGCCCATATTGCCGATATTGGGGAAAACCAGCGACGGCAGATAGATTCTTTGCGACAGCCCGGCCACGCGCAGGCCCGCCCCCGCGACGAGCGCGAACAGCAGCAGGCACGCGACGGTGGCGCCGCCCATCCGCCAGAGGTCCGACAGTGCGAAATGGGTCTTCGAGAGGGTCACGAACACCAGAGCCGGCGAGCCGAGCCGCGTGACGATCCGCGTGACGAATTCATGATCGAACGGCATGCCGCGCCAGCGCCAGACATAGCCGGAGCCGGTCACCACAATGACGGGCGCGGCGATCCCGACGAGCGAGGCGATCAGAGCCGGATTCATGACGGCGGCGC
>NZ_JAYSBG010000350.1:0-3519 GCF_041915505.1 Rhodoblastus sp.
GAAACCGGCGCGGCGGGCGCCAAGGCCCCTGCGATCCAGCATGTCGTGCGCTCCTTCGATCCCTGCATGGTCTGCACCGCGCATTGACCTCGTGGGCGACAGCCGCCGAATTGACCTTTTGCCTGGATGTAAGTTCAATTAACATCCACCTCGTTCAAGGAGGCTTGGCATGATCGTAGCGGTTGTCGGCTTGGGCGCGGTCGGTCGCGAAACCGCGAAACTTCTGGCGGCGCGTGGCGACGAGGCGCGGCTGGTCCAGCGCCGCGCGCCCGCGGCCCTGCCGGACGGGGCGCGCTTCGCCGCCGCCGACGTCCTCGATCGCGACAGCCTGCGCGCCGCTTGCCAGGGCGCCGGAGCCTTGGTCTGCTGCATCGGCTTTCCTTACGATTCGCGGGTCTGGGAAACGTCATGGCCACGCGCCATGGCCAACATGCTGGATGTCTGCGCGGAGCAGGGCGCGCGTTTCGTCTTCGCCGATAATCTCTATATGTATGGGCCGCAGGATGCGCCTCTCGTCGAGGACATGCCGCTGACCGATTACGGTCGCAAGCCGCGCCTGCGCGCCGCCATCACCCGGCAATGGATCGAGGCCCACAAGGCCGGCCGCGCCGAGGCTGTGGCGGTGCGCGCCTCGGATTTCCACGGACCGGATGTGGCGACTTCGGTGCTTTCGGAATTTGGCGTGAAACGACTGGTCGCGGGCAAGCCGGCTCTGGTTCCCTATTCGCCGGATCATCCCCACGATTTCACCTATGTGCCCGATTTCGCACGGGCCTTGACGGCTTTGCTCGACGCGCCCTCCGACGCTTACGGCCAAGCCTGGCATGCGCCCAACGCCCCGACCCAGACTCTGCGGCAATTGCTGGCGCGGGCGGCGGAGCTGATCGGGACGCCTTTGCGGATGACGGTCCTGCCGCGAGTCGCCACGGCGTTCCTCGGGCTGTTCGACCGCACGATCTATGAGCTCGCCGAGATGCGCTTCCAGACCGACCGGCCCTACCACGTGGACAGTGGCAAATTCACGCGTCGCTTCGCCATCGCGCCGACCTCCTTCGACGACGGCCTGCGCGCGACCATCGACGCTTGCCGCGCGGCGCGCTGAGCGGCGAGACGGTCAAAACGCTTTCCACCGAAGCGAAAAGCTGCTTTCCAGACGAGGGCGCGGGCGCCAGCGTCTTCGGAGCGCTTAGATTATTGCAATAAATTGAAATAAAAGGAAAAAATAAAAAGTGTCCGGCCTCGCGGCCCTTGGCGCCCTTCTTGCCGATGCCTCCCCAACCGCACGTCTGAATCGACGCGGCGAAAAAACAGGATGGGACAGGGAGGCGCTGAATGTCCGTGACCGAGACTTTTTACGATGTGATCCGCAGACAGGGGATCACGCGTCGGAGCTTCACCAAATTCTGCAGTCTGACCGCCGCGAGCATGGGCCTCGGCGCGACCGGCGCCGCCAAGGTGGCGAATGCGCTGGAGACCAAGCCGCGCATTCCGGTGATCTGGATGCACGGGCTCGAATGCACCTGCTGCTCCGAGAGCTTCATCCGCTCGGCGCATCCGCTCGCCAAGGACGTCATCCTGTCGATGATCTCGCTCGACTATGACGACACCATCATGGCGGCGGCGGGCTTTCAGGCCGACGAGATCCTGAAGGAGACCCGCAAGAAATATAAGGGCCAATATATTCTCGCGGTCGAGGGCAATCCGCCGCTGAACGAAGACGGCATGTTCTGCATCGACGGCGGCCGTCCCTTCGTCGAAAAGCTCAAGGAAATGGCCGCCGACGCGCAGGCCATCATCGCCTGGGGCGCCTGCGCCTCCTGGGGCTGCGTGCAGGCCGCCAAGCCGAACCCGACCCAGGCCACGCCGATCGACAAGGTCATCACCGACAAGCCGATCATCAAGGTGCCGGGCTGTCCGCCGATCGCGGAAGTGATGACTGGCGTCGTCACCTATATCCTGACCTTCGGCCGCCTGCCGGAGCTCGACCGGCAGGGCCGGCCGCAGATGTTCTATTCCCAGCGCATCCACGACAAATGCTATCGCCGTCCGCATTTCGACGCCGGCCAGTTCGTCGAGCAATGGGACGACCAGAACGCCCGCGAGGGCAAGTGCCTCTACAAGATGGGCTGCAAGGGACCGACCACCTATAACGCCTGCTCGACTGTGCGCTGGAACAATGGCGTGTCCTTCCCGATCCAGTCCGGCCATGGCTGCATCGGCTGTTCGGAAGACGGCTTCTGGGACAAGGGCCCGTTCTACGAGCGCCTCACCAACATCCACCAGTTCGGGATCGAGTCCAATGCCGACAAGGTCGGCATGGCGGTCGCCGGCACGGTGGCGGTGGGCGTCGCCGCCCATGCGGCGGTCACGGCGGTCTCCCGCGTGAAGGTCAAGCACGACGACAAGGCGCCGCCGCAGGCCTGAGCGCCTGATCGTCGTGAACGCCGGCGGGAGCGAACTCCCCCGCTCCCGCCGGCATAAAACCAATCTCCGAGGAAACGAAAATGGGCGTCCAGACTCCGAACGGTTTCAATCTCGACAATTCCGGCAAGCGCATCGTCGTCGATCCGGTCACGCGTATCGAAGGCCATATGCGCGTCGAGGTGAATGTCGATTCCAACAATGTCATCCGCAACGCGGTTTCGACCGGCACGATGTGGCGCGGCATCGAGGTCATCCTGCGCGGCCGCGATCCGCGCGACGCCTGGGCCTTCACCGAGCGGATATGCGGCGTCTGCACCGGCACGCACGCCCTGACCTCGGTGCGCTCGGTCGAAGACGCGCTGCAGATCAAGATTCCGGAAAACGCCAATTCCATCCGCAACATGATGCAGCTCGCGCTGCAGGTGCATGACCACGTCGTGCATTTCTATCATCTGCATGCGCTGGACTGGGTCGACGTGGTCTCGGCGCTTTCCGCTGATCCCAAGGCGACCTCCGCGCTGGCGCAGTCGATCTCGCCGTGGCCGCTGTCTTCGCCCGGCTATTTCCGCGATCTGCAGGGCCGGCTGAAACGCTTTGTGGAATCCGGCCAGCTCGGCCCGTTCAAGAACGGCTATTGGGGCAGCAAGGCCTATCGCCTGCCGCCGGAAGCCAATCTGATGGCGGTGGCGCATTATCTCGAAGCGCTCGATTTCCAGAAGGAGATCGTCAAGATCCACACCATTTTCGGCGGCAAGAATCCGCATCCGAATTGGCTGGTGGGCGGCGTGCCGTGCCCGATCAATGTCGACGGCGTTGGCTCCGTCGGCGCGATCAATATGGAGCGCCTGAACTACATCACCGAGATCATCGACCGCACGATCGAGTTCAACGATCAGGTCTATATTCCCGACATCATGGCCATCGGCTCGTTCTACAAGGACTGGCTCTATGGCGGCGGCCTGTCGGGCAAGTCGGTGCTGGCCTATGGCGACGTGCCGGAAAACGCCAATGATTACTCGCCCGGCAATCTGCTGCTGCCGCGCGGCGCCATCATCAACGGCAATCTCAACGAGATCCATCCGGTCGATCATCGCG
>NZ_JAYSBG010000351.1:0-3505 GCF_041915505.1 Rhodoblastus sp.
GTCTCGCGCGAATCGTGGCGATAGACGCCCTGAACGCCGCCGTGCGACTTGTTGGTCGAAACAATCTCCATCATCGAACTCCAGGCGGAAAGGCAAGCGGAACAAGCAGCAAAGGAATGCGCCGGGGAGCCCTTGCGGGGCGCTCCGACGCTGTTGTCGTCGCTGGAGTCGGTTGCGATTCGGGTGCATCGCAACCGACTCCAGATTCCTTTGTTCTCGCAGCGTTTTTGCGAAAAACCGGCGTCCACTTTTTCGCACGCTGCTCCAGGATGGCGAGGCGAAAGGCGTTAGGCGGCGGCCAGTTTGCCGGACGCCTTGGCGACATGGGTGGCGATCGCGTCCATCAGCGGCGGCGACAGGCAATCGTAGGGCGTAAGGCCAAGCTCTGTCAGGCGCGCGCGCACCTCGCCCATGCGGGACGGCGGGAAGCCGGATTCGATGATCGAGGACACGAAGGCGGCGAAGCCCGGCGCGGCCCAACCGTCTTCCGACGACAGTTCGGTATGGACGAAATCGAGGCCATAGAACGGATGGTTCTTGTTTTCGATGCGGCCGTACATATGGACGCCGCAATCCTTGCAGGCGTGGCGCTGGATCGTCGCGCTGGCGTCCACGATATGCAGCTTTTCCGGATGCGCCGTCACGGTGACGTTTTCGCGCGGCGCGACCGCGACGACCGAGAAATTGGCGCCGGCCGGCTTCCAGCATTTGGTGCAGCCGCAGGCATGATTATGCGCCGTATTGCCGCTGATTGTGACTTCGACCTGGTCATGGGCGCATTTGCAGCGGAGCTTGCCGCCGGCGAAATCGGCGCGGCCGGGCCGAACGCCATTATCGACTGAGGGGTGAATAGATACTGCCATGGCTTCCTCCTCGGGTTTTTGCGGAGCCCCGGAACAACCCGAATGTTCCGGGCGCAGACGGCCGACGCTGCGGGCGTCGGCCGAATGGGTCGATTGCGGTTAGTGCGGCGGCGGGGCGGCGGAAATTTCCTCGCCGAAAAAAGTCGCCGCGCGGCGCCAGGATTCGTCATTGTCGCCGCGGAAGGTCGATTGCCAGTAAGACAGCCGCCGTCCGTCGGCGGCGTCGAACAGGCCGAGCCAGACATTGGAGGCCATGGCCGAGACATTCTGCACGGCGCCGGCCAGCACATAGGCCGCGCCGAGGTCACGCGCGCGGCGCAGCACGCAGGCGGTGTCGCCGATCATGAAATCGGCCAGCAGCGGGTCCGGCGCGATGGTGCGATAGACCCCCTTCTGGTCGATGGCGGAGCGAAGCTCCCGCAGCATCAGCTCCATATGGTCGGCGTGGGCGGCGCAGCGGGCGTCATCTTCGTCATCGGCGAAGGCGAAAGGCATGACGAGCAGGGGCGTCGGCGCGACTCCGCCGGAAAGACCAAAGGAAGCAAGCATCGCGGGCAAGCCCACGGCGGCAAGCCATAGCGCGCTCATTCAGGACTCCAAATAGTGATGCTCACAAGTATTGACAGCCTGCTGTCTTGAAGACTTGACGCCAACACGCGGTAAGTTGCGCGTCAAAACTATAGTCTGTCGATTATGGCATAAGGCCCCGAGGCGCGCAGTCGGCCTCGCCTTAAAAATCTCTTATGATTTTCACATTGACGCCTTAGCAAAGGTTTATGAATAATCTTGGCATGGGAAGTAGTTTTCAAGTTTATGCTGCTTTGCGGCGCCGTCCAGTGCTCTGGGCGGCCTTTTGCGCTTTTTGGCTTTCGGCGGCGTCGACGAACAGCGCCGGCGCGCAGCAAGGCGGGTCGGAAAAACTCAAGATCGACATCGGCTATATTGCGACTGCGAAGCCGCCCCTGCCGCTTTACGATCTCGACGCCATTCCGCCGGATCAAGGCGTCAAGGGGGCGGAGCTGGCGATCTCCGAAAACAACACTACCGGCGCCTTCACGGGTCAGGCCTTCGCGATCGAAGCCGCCTCGGTCGCGCCGGGCGAATCGCCGGTCGCGGCGGCGCGCGCGCTGGCCGACAAGGGCGTGCGCCTGTTCATCGCCGATCTGCCGGCCGCCGAATTGGTCCAGCTCGCCGACGCGCTGCGGCCGACAGGCGCGCTGGTCTTCAACGTCTCGGCCACGGACGACAAGCTGCGCGGGGCGGATTGCCGCGCCAATCTGTTTCATGTCGCGCCGAGCCGCGCCATGCTGACCGACGCGCTGGCGCAACTGCTGCTGGCGCGGCGCTGGCCGCGCGTCCTGCTGGTGACCGGGCCGGGCGAGGCGGACGGCGCCTATACGGCGGCCTTCCGCGCCTCGGCGAAGAAATTCGGCCTGAAGATCGTCACGGACAAGGCCTGGACCTTCGGCCCGCTGGCGCGGGCGCGCGGCGACAGCATCACCGAAGCCGAGGCGCTGACTTTTGCGCGCGGCGGCGATTATGACGTGATTGTCGTCGCCGACGAGGCCGGCGATTTCGGCGATTACATCCTGTACCGCACGTCCGATCCGAAACTGCTGTTCGGCACCCAGGGGCTGGTTTCGACCTCCTGGAGCCCGGTTCACACCGCCTGGGGCGCGGAGCAATTGCAAAGCCGCTTCCTGCGCCTCGCCAATCGCACGATGCGGCCGGTCGATTATCAGGCCTGGATGGCGGTGCGGGCGATCGGCGACGCCGCGCAGAACACGAAAAGCGCCGATCCGGCCGCGATCCGCGCCTTTCTCGACGGGCCGGATTTCAATCTGGCCAATTACAAGGGGGCGCCCGGCAGTTTCCGGCCGTGGGACCAGCAATTGCGGCAGGTTCTGCTGCTGGCCCAGCCGAGATCCATTGTCGGCGTGGCGCCGCAGCCGGGATTCCTGCACCAGCGCACGGTGCTGGACACGCTCGGCGCGGACCTGCCGGAAACGACCTGTCACTTCAATTAGGCGCGGCGGCGCGAGGAGCCTGGAATGCGAGGCGTCAAGGTTTTGGGCAAGGTTTGGGGACTGCTGGCCCTGTCCGGCCTGTGCGGGCTGCCGGCGCCGGCTGCGGCCTATCAGGTCTATGTGACCAATGAGAAGAGCAACGATGTCAGCGTGATCGACACCGACAAGCTGGCGGTGGTCAACACCTTCAAGGTCGGCCGCCGGCCGCGCGGCGTCCTGGTCAGTCCGGACGGCAAGAACCTCTATATCTGCGCCAGCGACGACGACGGGATCGACGTCATCGACACCGCCAGTCTGAAGCCGCTGCGCACGCTCGAATCCGGCCGCGACCCGGAGCAGTTCACGATGAATCCCTCGGGCAACCTGCTCTATATATCCAATGAGGACAATTCCGAGGTCACGGTGCTCGACGTCGAGAAGAACCAGATCGTCGCCCGCGTGCCGGTCGGGGTGGAGCCCGAGGGCATGGCGCTGAGCCCGGACGGCAAGATTCTGATCAATACGTCCGAAACCACCAGCATGGCGCATTTCATCGACGCCCATACGTTCAAGATGCTCGACAGCGTGCTGGTGGACAAGCGCCCGCGCGTCGCGGTCTTCAACAAGGACGGCTCC
>NZ_JAYSBG010000352.1:0-3496 GCF_041915505.1 Rhodoblastus sp.
AAATCGCGAATCCGAGCGGGATCAGCAGGTAGAGCAAGCGGAACAGCAGCAGCGCCGCCAGCACGCCGTCCTGCGGCGCGCCCGGCATGCTCTTCAGGAAGACCAGTTCGAACACGCCGATGCCGCCTGGCGCATTGGAGGCGAGCGCCGCCGAAAAAGAGAAGATGAACACCGCGACGACGACGATGAAGCCGGGGTTGCCGGTTTCCGGCAAAGCAAAATAGATGATGCCCGCCGCGCCGATGATTTCCGCCGGCGCCGCGATCAACTGCCGCACGACGATGTTCCAGCGCGGATAGGCGATCCGCGCGCCGCGCAAGGTCAGCGAGGGCAGCCTCAGCAACGATCCGGCCACATAGAGCGCAATGACGCCAAGACAGGCCAGACCGATGGTCCGCGCCGTCGAGGGATGGGTCAGGAAATGCGGCAGGATGTCGCCGAGCTGCGCCAGCGCCTCGGGCTTCAGCAGCAAGGCGACGCCGCCGACCACCACTTCGCCGAGCAGGAAGGTCAGCGAACAGAGCGCGACCAGAACCGCGATCTGGGCCGTGTTGAGCCCTTTCGACGTATAGCCGCGATAGCGCACCATGGCGCCCGACACGACCGAGGCGCCGATATTATGCGACAAGGCATAGGTGGTGAAGGAGCAGAGCGCGATGAAGCGCCAGGAAATATGGCGCACGCCCAGATGCAGCAGCGCGATCCAGTCGTAATAGGCCAAAGCGACATAGGCCACGATGGTCGCGCCGACCGACAGAAGGTAATGGGAAACGGGAATCGCTTTGAAGGCCGCGATCAGCTGCGGACCGAGCGACTGGCCCTGAAATTCCTGGAACAGAAGCCAGAACGAGGCCAGGACGGCGACAAAACCAAGCGCGGGCCAGAAATAATCGAGATTGCGTCTGATGAAATCCATCCGGGCCCTGCAACGCTCGAACAGCGCCGGACGATTCGTCGCGCCGGCCTGGGCATCCTTTGCAACAGGCGGCCGTCGAGCGCAAGCCCGGATTGCCTCCGGGCCTGACATGATTGGCTTTTCAGGCGCGCGCGCCGCGCAGCGCGCCGAATTCGGGCGCCTCGCGGGACAGGTCGCCCAGAACGGAGGATTTTTCGCGGCCTTCCAGCACCTGCGCCTTGTTCAGCTCCTCATTGGCCGCGTCGAACAGAGCGCGGGCCTCGTCGAGCTGGCCTTTCAGCTCCTCGGCCGAGTGCAGCAGATTGTCGCGGCGCGTGCGCGCGGCGCGGGCATAAGTCGGATAGGCGTAATGCGTCACGTCGGCGACGCCGGACTTCTGTTCCTCGGAGGCGATCTCGCGGTCGAGCTCGCCGGCCATCCGATGAAACTCGGCGATCATCATTTCGATCTGGGCCAGGCGGCGGCGTTTTTCCTCCACCTGGAAGCGCTTGAGACGGACGAGCGTATCCCGCGATTTCATCACCAATAACTCCAAGGACGCAGGCTGAAAGGATCTTTCAACCACGAGGAACAATATCCGCGAGACAGGCGCAGACTGCCGCATGGAGGTTGCCGTTTTCTTACCCGGCGAGGGGAAAATCCGCTATTTCGCCAAAATTGTTGCGATACGCGGTAAAAGGCCGCGACCCTGTAAGCCTTCGTTAACCCCCGTGCTTAACACTCGTTGTTAAGTTCTTGCCATCGCGCCGACCGGGGCGCCGCGGTGGGGACGGAAGGGCGCGCGCGGGGGTCTGAAGCCACGGGCGGACCGTCTTTCCACAAGAGTTTTAACTTGCGGTCGAGGAGCTGACGCAATCGAGCGGAAAACGGCGCCGAAGTCCCTTGCCAGAGGGAATCATCCTTTGTTAACCATTCGGCGTTAAGGGTTTTCAAATTGATTTGCGTGGGCGCTCGTCTTGGGCCGATGGCTGGCCGCTATCCCGGCGGCGGCTTCGGCCGGCGTCGCAATCCTTGGGGCGGGGTGAGGACTTCACATGCGCGTATTATTGATTGAAGACGACAGCGCAACCGCGCAAAGCATCGAATTGATGCTCAAGTCCGAGAATTTCAATGTCTATACCACCGACCTCGGCGAAGAAGGCATCGATCTCGGCAAGCTCTACGATTACGACATCATCCTGCTCGACCTCAACCTGCCCGACATGTCCGGCTACGAGGTCCTGCGGACGCTGCGCGTCGCCAAGGTCAAGACGCCGATCCTGATCCTGTCCGGCCTCGCCGGCATCGAGGACAAGGTCAAGGGCCTCGGCTTCGGCGCCGACGATTACCTGACCAAGCCCTTCCACAAGGACGAACTGGTCGCGCGCATCCACGCCATCGTCCGCCGCTCCAAGGGCCACGCCCAATCGGTCATCGCCACCGGCGACCTCGTCGTCAATCTCGACCAGAAGACCGTCGAGGTGGGCGGCGCCCGCGTGCATCTGACCGGCAAGGAATATCAGATGCTGGAGCTGCTCTCGCTCCGCAAGGGCACGACGCTCACCAAGGAAATGTTCCTCAACCATCTCTATGGCGGCATGGACGAGCCGGAGCTGAAGATCATCGACGTCTTCATCTGCAAGCTCCGCAAGAAGCTCGCCAACGCCAGCGAAGGCCGCAATTATATCGAGACCGTCTGGGGCCGCGGCTATGTGCTGCGCGAGCCCTCCGACGCCGACGAGCGCATCACCGCCTGATCGCCCCCGCCCGGGCCGAAAAAGAACCCCGCCGATCCGGCGGGGTTTTTCGTTTCGCGGCCGCGTCTCAGAACTCCAGGCAGATCTTGCCGAAATGCTTGTTGGTTTCCTGATATTTGAAGGCGTCGGCAAGCCCCTCCAGCCGGAAGCTGCGGTCGATCACCGGCTTCATCCGATTGGCGTCGATGGCGCGGATCATTTCGATCTGCTGGCGACGGCTGCCGACCAGCACGCCCTTCAACTGCAATTGCTTCAGCAGCGCGGTGATCATCGGGAACGGACCGGCGAGGCCAGTCAGAATGCCGATCAGCGCAATATGGCCGCCGATCCGCGCGGCGGTCATGGATTGCTCCAGCGTGTTCGGCCCGCCGATCTCGATGACATGATCGACGCCGCGCCCGTCGGTGAAATCGCGCGCGAGTTCGCCCCAGTTCGGATTTTTGCGATAGTCGATCAGGTAATCGGCGCCGAGTTCGGACAGCTTTTCGAGCTTTTCCGCGCTCGACGAGGTGGCGATCACGGTCGCGCCGGCCATTTTGGCGAATTGCAGCGCGAAAATGGAGACGCCGCCCGTGCCCTGCACCAGCACGGTCTCGCCCGCCTTGAGCTGGCCGTCGTCATGCAGAGCGCGCCAGGCGGTCAGACCGGCGGTGGTGAGCGTCGCGGCCTCGGCATGGGTGAAATTCTTCGGCGCGCGCGTGAAGGCTTTGGCCGAAATTGTCACGACCTCCCGCGCATAGCCGTCCTGACCGTCGCCGGGAACGGTGGCGAAATCGGAAAAGGGCGGCGCGCCATCCTCCCAGCCGGGAAAGAAGGCGCTGACCACCGCGTCGCCCACGGCGAA
>NZ_JAYSBG010000353.1:0-3494 GCF_041915505.1 Rhodoblastus sp.
GAGGCGACGCCGTTGTAAAGCAGATCGCCATAAGCATCCGGCATGAAATGCAGCGCGCTATAGCGCGAGAAATAAGCGAACTGGAAATCCAGCGCGCCGGCCGATTTCTGCCAGGCCAGCACGTTGTAAAGATTGGCTTCATACTGGTTTTCGGCGACGGCCGAGGACGGAAAATTGGCTGAGAATGGCAGGAGCGCGTCGACGCCGGGGAAGGGCGTCTGCCACGGCGTCGCCGGAATCTGATAGGTCGCGACGGCGCTGCCCGTCAAGAAGCTCAGCCGCGAGCCGTCGTCGAGAAGGGTCGAGACATAGCCGAAGAATCTGCTCGACTGGTTCTGGTCGTGAATCGCGTTATAGGCCGGCGTCGTGTTCTCGATGCCGAGATCGCTCCGCGAGAAACTGCCGGTGAAGAAATACTGCGTCTGACCCGAAGTCCCGCCATATTCGAAACTGGGCATGATCGTTCCATGGCTGCCGCCATAGACGCCGACGGAGCCGCCGTTGTCGAAGACGCCGTTCTTGCTGACGACATCGACAATGCCCGAGGTATGGAGTCCGAATTGCGCGGGTAGCGCGCCAGTCAGGAGCGAGATGTTGCCGACGAAGCGGGTGTCGAGCAGGATGCCGAAACCTGACACCCCTTCCGGCAGCAAGACGCCATTGACGCGATATTGCACATTGGCGTGCTCGTTGCGGACATGAAGCAGGCCGCTCGCCGCCGAATCCTGCGACACGCCCGGCACCTGAAGCAGAACCTGATTGAGCGGCGCATTGTCGCCCTGCGGCGATTGGGCGATTGCCGCGGCGCCGATGTCAAAGGCGCTCACGCCCAGCGGCGGCAGGATATTGGCGCGCGCCTGATCGAGCGCTTGCGTCTTCTCCGCGAGAGGATGCGAGCCCGCGCTCGAATTCTGGTCGGGCTGCGACGTGGTGACGTCGATGTCGGGAAGGGCCGCTTGATCGGCGCGGGCGGCGCTGGCCGGCAGTCCTGCCATGCAGCCCAAGAGTAGTAGGTGATGCCGACGCATTGTCATTCCCCGCGCACGAGTCCAAGATTGTTATGTTATAATATAACAACACCGGATCGAGGCGCGTCAAGCCATGCGCGGGAAATAGGCCTGGATTATGCGCTCGGCGCGGTAACCGCGATCAGGCTTCGGCGCTTTCGGGAGTCCGCGTCGCGCTCTTCGTATCCAATTGCGCGACGAGCGCACCGATGCGGTCTCTGTCGACCGGATCGACCGGATTATAAACGATCATGCTGAGGTCGGGGCGGCCGTCGACCGCGAAGGCCGAATATTCGAAGGCGATCGGGCCCAGCACCGGATGGCGCATGCGCTTGACCCCCTCGCTATGGCTTTGAATGTCCGCGCTCTGCCACATGGCCGCGAATTCCGGGCTTAGCCGGCACAACTCGTCAACCAGCGGCTTCACCTCCGCCGCCGCGCCGGCGCGCGCCGCATCCATCCGGAAGGCGCCCAGCACGAGACGCGCGACGCTCTCCCAATCATATTGCGTGGCTCGCGCGCGCGGATCGAGGAAGATCGACCGCAGGATGTTGCGCTGTCCGGGAGGCGCGGCGGCGTAATCGTTCAGCGTCACGCGCACGGCGCGGTTCCATGCGACCACATCCCAGGTCGCCGTCCTGATCAGGGCCGGGCACGGCTCCAGCGCGTCCAGCACGCGTTGCAGGCGCGGGGTAACGCTGTCGTTCCCGCGATAGCGCGCCTCGGGAGGGCGGCCGGAGGCAAGCAGGAAGAGATGCTCGCGCTCGATGTCGGTCAGCATCAGGGCGGCGGCGATCCGGCTCAGCACGTCGGCGGAAGGCGATCCGCCGCGCCCCTGTTCAAGCCAGGTGTACCAGGTCGGGCTGATATTGGCGCGTTGGGCGACCTCTTCGCGGCGCAGGCCGGGCGTGCGCCGTCGGGTCGGCGAAAAGCCGAAAGCCTCGGGATCGAGCCGCGCGCGCCGGTCCTTGAGATAGGCGCCGAGCTGGTTTTCCTCGCTCATCCTGTCAGCCTTTATACCATGATAAAGTCACTACTTTAACAGGATGTCGCCGTCGCCTAATTTTGCCCAGAGCAAAAGGAGAGGCCGCTATGCGGATATTCGTTACAGGCGCGACGGGATTTATCGGTACGGCCGTCGTGCGGGAATTGTTGGACGCCGGCCATTGGGTGTTGGGCGCAGCGCGCTCCGACGAGGGCGCGTCGATGCTCAAGGCCGCCGGCGCGGAGGTTCATCGCGGCTCGCTCGAAGATCCGGCCGGCCTTGCGCGAGGCGCCGAACGGGCCGAGGGCGTCATCCATCTGGCGTTCAACCACGATTTCTCGCGCTTTCAGGCCAATTGCGAAGACGACCGCCGCGTGATCGAGGCGCTTGGGGCGGTTCTGAAGGGCTCTGGCCGACCTTTGATCGTGACTTCGGGAACCGCCATGGTGAATGCGCCTCCTGGCGAATTGGCGGTCGAAGACGGCCCGATTTTGAAATCCGCCGACATGCCGCGCGCGGCCTCGGAAGAGGCGGCAAGCGCTCTCGCTGCGCAGGGCGTCAACATATCGATCATGCGGTTGCCGCAAGTCCACGACCCCCGCAGGCAGGGCCTCATCACCTATGCCATCGCCTTGGCGCGCGAGAAAGGCGTCTCGGCCTATCTGGGCGACGGGGCGAACCGTTGGCCGGCCGCGCATCTGTTGGATGTGGCGCGGCTTTACCGGCTCGCGATCGAGAAGGCGGCGCCGCTGGCGCATTATCACGCGGTGGCCGAGGAGGGCGTGACGATGCGCGCCGTCGCTGAGGCGCTTGGGCGCCGGCTGGACCTGCCGGTCGCATCCGTGCGCGCCGAAGAGGCGGCCGATCATTTTGGCTGGCTCGCGCATTTCGTGGCGCGCGATCTCGCGGCGTCCAGCGCGTGGACCCGCGCCACATTGGGCTGGACGCCGATCGGACCCGGAATGATCGAGGATCTCGACAATCTGAGCTTGTGAGCGGCAGCGTTCGGCAAGCGTGACCACAGCCGCCGCCCTTGTGCGGCGGCGTCGCTTTCTGTAGCCGCAGCCGCCGCCCTTGTGCGGCGGCGTCGCTTTCTGTAGCAATGCTCCATGCAACGCGTCGCGCTCTATACGGGCTCCTTCGATCCTGTCACCAATGGCCATGTCGACGTCATCCGCGCGGCGTCCCGGCTGTGCGACAAGCTGGTCGTGGCCATCGGCGTCCATCCCGGCAAGGCGCCGCTCTTCACCGCTCAGGAGCGCGCGGCCATGATCCAACAGGTCTGCGCCGCCGACGCCGAAGCGCATCATTGCGAATTGTCGGTCGTCACCTTTTCCGGCCTCGCGGTCGAAGCGGCGCGCGAAGTCGGCGCCGGCATCATCATTCGCGGCCTGCGCGACGGCTCCGATCTCGATTATGAAATGTCGATGGCCGGCATGAACGGGGTGATGGCCCCGGAAGTGCAGACGGTTTTCCTTCCCGCCGGCCTCAATGTACGCCAT
>NZ_JAYSBG010000354.1:0-3486 GCF_041915505.1 Rhodoblastus sp.
GGATTCGGCGGCGCTCGACGTCGCCTGCGGGCCGGGCATTCTCGCCTGCGCCTTGGCGGAACAGGTCGGCCATGTGACCGGGATCGACTTGACGCCCGCGATGATCGAACAGGCGCGCCTCAGGCAGCAGGCGGCGGGGCGGAACAATGTCGAATGGCGCATCGGCGACGCCGCCGCCTTGCCCTTCGACGCCGCCGCCTTCGACCGCGTCGTGACCCGCTACAGCTTCCACCACATGCTCGATCCCTTCCGCGTGCTGGCCGAAATGAAGCGCGTCTGCCGCGCCGGAGGGCGGATCGTGGTCATCGACGCGACGCCCTCCGCCGAAACGCAGCAGGGCTATGACCGGATGGAAAAGCTGCGCGATCCCTCGCACGCCAGCGCCCTGACGCTGGATCAATTGCTGGAGCTGGGCCGCAGGGCGGGATTGGAGACGCCCTTCATCGACAGCTATCGGCTGGAAGCCCGTCTGGAGACGCTCGCCGATGCGGGTGATATGCCGGCCTTGAGTGCGATGTTCGACGCCGACATCGCATCGGGCGAGGACGGGATCGGGGTCGGCGCCTGGCGCGCCGAGGATGGCATTCGGTTCCATTTCCCGATTTCCATCGTCGCATGGGATGTGTGAGCCGGCGCGCCGCTTTCAGCGCGCGGCCTGCTCGCGCCGCCAGACATAGACGCCGGCCACGCCAGCCAAAGTGGCGGCGAGGGCGAACCAGGTCAGGGCGTAGGACAGGTGGTTGTTCGGGATCGTCAACACCGTCGCGCCGCCCTTTGGCCAGCCGCCGGGATTGGGCGCGGCGTCGGCGTCCACCGAAAAGGGCGCGGCGTCGGCAAGGCTCCAGTGCGCGGCCAAAGCCGCCGGATCGCGGGTGAACCAGAGATTCTTGTCCGGCTCATCGGACGGCGTGAACCAATTGCGGTTTTCGGGGCCGCGCATCAGCCCGACGACCTCCACGGCGCCCGCGACCTGGCCTTCAGGCCGCGCGGCGGGGTCCATTTTTTCGGCCGGGACGAAGCCGCGATTGACGAAGACCGTTCCGCCCGCATCGAGCCGCAGCGGCGTGATGATTTCATAGCCGGCGGCGCCGCCCGCCGCGCCGGTTGCGCTGGCGCGGAACAGATAGGATTCGCGCGTGTGATCGAAGGATCCGCGCAGGACGACGTGGCGATAGTCGTAATTGTCCGGCCTGAGGCGCGGCCATTCCTCGCGCGGCGGCAAAGGCGCGGGCGGGGCGTCCCGACGCGCGGCGATCCGCGCCAGCAGGTCTTCCTTCCAGGCGAGCCGGCGCAATTGCCAGAAACCCAGGCTCATGCAGAGCCCGACGCCGATCAGCGCGCTGAGCAGCAGGACGAAATGGCGGCGCATCAGGCCCAAGGCGGGGTTTTCCTATTCGTCCCTGAGCCGGCCTTCCTCGGCCTTGTGATGATATTGCGCCGCGATCATGAAACTTTTCAGCGGTCGCAGCAGGCCGAGGCAGACGATGATCGTCAGCGGGAAAAACACCATAAGATGCACCCAGAACGGCGGCTCATAGGCGACCTCGACCCAGAGCGCGAGGCCGACCACGACGAAGCCAGCGAGCAAGGTCACCAGGACGGCGGGGCCGTCGCCGGAATCGATGAAGGAATAATCGAGCCCGCAATGGCCGCAGCGCGGGGCGAGCGTGAGGAAGCCGTCGAACAGCTTGCCCTGGCCGCAGCGCGGACATCTGCCGGCGATGGCGGCCTTGAGGGGAAACGGGGGCGGGGATTGGGCCAAGGCGCTTCATTCATGAAAATCCCTCTCCCGGCGTTCCGCCGGGAGAGGGAAAAGGGATGGCGGCCGCCGATGCATCCTCGCCGGCGGCCTGCGCTGCGGGGCCGGTCAGCCGACACTAGCCTCCGTGACCGCGCCCCACGAGCCCCACACATAGATGCAGGAGAACAGGAACAGCCAGACCACGTCAACGAAATGCCAGTACCAGGCGGCGAATTCAAAGCCGAGATGCTGCTTCGGCGTGAACTGGCCGGCATTGGCCCGGAAGAAGCAGACGATCAGGAAGATCGTGCCGACGATGACGTGGAAGCCGTGGAATCCGGTGGCCATGAAGAAGGTCGCGCCAAAGATCGAATTTTTGAACGCGAACGGCGCATGGGCATATTCATAGGCCTGGATCGAGGTGAACAGCAGGCCGAGCAGGATGGTCGAGGCGAGGCCCTTCTTGAGGCCCTCGCGGTCATTTTCGAGCAGGGCGTGATGCGCCCAGGTCACCGTGGTGCCGGAGGTCAGCAGGATCAGGGTGTTGATCAGCGGCAGGTGCCAGGGGTCGATGACCTCGATGCCCTTGGGCGGCCAATGACCGCCGGTGAAGGCGACGCGGGCATATTGGATCGCCTCGCCCGGGAACAGGCTGGCGTCGAAAAAGGCCCAGAACCAGGCGACGAAGAACATCACTTCCGAGGCGATGAACAAGGTCATGCCGTAGCGGTGGCTGATCTGGACCACCTGCGTGTGATCGCCGCTCTCGGCCTCCTTGACGACGTCGACCCACCAGAAGGCCATGATCGACAGCAGGCCGATCAGGCCGGCCCCGAACAACAGCGAACCAAGCTTGAGCCCGGCGAGGGGCAGGCCCTTCATCCAGAAAATCAGGCCGACGGCGGTGGTGAAGGCGAAGATCGAGGCGAGCAGCGGCCAGGGGCTCGGCGCCACGAGATGGTAATCGTGATTTGGCTTGGCGTGACCGTCGGCCATATGCATTCCTCCTCGCGCCCGCCTTGGGGCTTATGTTTCGCTCAGCTCTTGCCCGAATCGGCCGGCGTTTCCACCGCCTCCGTCCGGGCTGCGCCTTTCGCTGTGGAATTGGGCGGCGCGAAAAAAGTGTAGGACAGGGTGATGGCGTCGACCCGCGCCATGGTCTCGTCCTGCTCCAGCTTCGGATCGAGGAAGAACACCACCGGCCATTCGGCGGTCTCATGCGGCCCGAGTTTCTGGGCGCTGAAGCAGAAGCAGTTCAGCTTGTCGAACCAGGCGCCGGCCTGATCGGGCTGGACGTTGAAGCGCGCCACGCCTTCGGTTGGGCGGTCGGACAAATTGGCGGCGCGGAAGAAAACCGTGACGGTTTCGCCGGGACGGACCGAGATTTCCGGCGTTTCCGGCTCGAAGCGCCAGGCGAGGCCCGGTGCGACATTGGCGTCGAAGCGCACCGAGATTTTCCGCGCGCCGCGCTCGTCCGGCGCGCGCGAAGCCGATTGCGTCGTGCCGCCATAGCCCGTCGCCGAGCAGAACAGGCGATAAAGCGGAACCGCCGCGAAGGAGGCGCCCAGCATCAGCACGGCGAGCACGCCAAAGGCCGCGGCGGTCGTCCGCTGCGCGCCTCGGGTCTTGCGCGGGCCGGGGGTGGCGCTCATGGCTCAATCCGGCCGCAGGAAGACATGCGGACCAAGCCGCACGATGGTGATGGCGTAGAAGATCACGACCAGAGCGGCCACGGCGAGGCCTAT